>BNXT01000001.1 GCA_025999775.1 Bacteroidia bacterium
GGCAGCTTAGGCGGCGGGATATTTAACGAAGAGAATTCCTCGCCTGTATTGACCAACGTTACCATCAGTGGAAACAAAGCAAACAACGGCGGCGGCGGGATGTTTAACGCCAATTTATCGCCCGCACTGACCAATGTAACCATCAGTGGAAACAGCTCAAGCGCCGACGGCGGCGGGATGTTTAACAGGGGATCCTCGCCCGCTCTCACTAACGTTACCATCAGTGGAAACAACGCAGGCGCCGACGGCGGCGGGATGTATAACAGGAATTCCACCTCGCCCGCACTGACCAATGTAACCATCAGTGGAAACAGCTCAAGCGCCAACGGCGGCGGGATGTATAACAATAATTCTTCGCCCGCACTCACCAACTGTATCGTTTGGGGAAATACGGCAACTATCGATGATAACGTTTACAACAACAGCAGTACCCCCACCTACGACTACTCATTGGTAGGAGATGAAAATCTAACGAGCACGAGAACAGGCAATATGGACGGTACTGACCCCGCTAGCGCCCCGCTCTTTGTAAATTGGATTGACCCTACACTGGGCAGCTGGACAGCCACCACCACCGGCGACTACCGCCTGAAACTCAACAGCCCTGCTATCAATAAAGGAAATAGCGCTGACAATACTACGTCCACCGACCTTGCCGGCAACCCGCGCATCAGCAATGTTACTATTGATATGGGAGCTTATGAAACCGCCTTGCCCATACCCGGCGCCGGCGGCATAATCTATGTTACCGTAACCGGCGCCGGCGACTCTACCGGCTCTTCATGGATGAATGCTTACCCAGGGCTTGCCGACCCGCTCCTTGCTTCGGAGATCTACCCCGCCATCACGCAAATTTGGGTAGCTAAAGGAACCTACTACCCGCAGCACAAGGCAGCAGCAATAGACGGTAGTGGCGCCCCCACCACCGACCGCGACAAAGCCTTTGTGCTGGCAAACGATGTAAAGATTTACGGCGGCTTTGAGGGCATCGAAAGCACGATTGAAGCAAGGGGTTTAAACCCCTTGTCAAACCTTACCGTGCTCTCCGGCGACCTTGACAGCAATGACACACCGGGCAATCTCACCATCAACAAAGGCGATAACGCCTACCACGTAGTAATCGGTGCAGACACAGTCGGCAACGCCTTGCTCGACGGCTTCACCATCACCGGCGGCAATGCCGACGACGGCGGCAGCAGCGGCAATATTAGCGTAAACTCACAAACTATTGACCGAAACTACGGCGGCGGGATGTCTAACATTTATGCTTCGCCCGTGCTCACCAATGTTACCATCAGCGGAAACAGCGCAAGCAACAGCGGCGGCGGGATGTATAACATAGATAATTCCTCGCCAGCGCTCACTAATGTAACCATCAGCGGAAACAACGCAAGCGACGGCGGCGGGATGTTTAACATAGATAAATCCTCGCCCGTGCTCACCAATGTAACCATCAGCGGAAACAGCGCAGCCATCGACGGCGGCGGGATGTTAAACATAGATAATTCCTCGCCTACGCTCACCAATGTTACCATCAGCGGAAACAACGCAAGCAACGGCGGCGGGATGTTGAACATAGATAATTCCTCGCCCGTGCTGACCAATGTAACCATCAGCGGAAACAGCACAAACCTCGGCGGCGATGGCGGGGGAGGGATGGTTAACGTTTTATCCTCGCCCGTGCTGACTAACGTTACCATCAGCGGAAACAGCACAGACAATGGCGGAGGGGGGATGATTAACGCTTATTCATCACCCGTGCTGACCAATGTTACCATCAGTGGAAACAGCACAAACCTCGGCGGCGATGGCGGGGGAGGGATGGTTAACGTTTTATCCTCGCCCGTGCTGACTAACGTTACCATCAGCGGAAACAGCACAGACAATGGCGGAGGGGGGATGATTAACGCTTATTCATCACCCGTGCTGACCAATGTTACCATCAGTGGAAACAGCGCAGCCATCGACGGCGGCGGGATGTATAACTTTAATTCCTCGCCAGCGCTGACCAATTGTATCCTTTGGGGAAATACGGCAGGTAGTGATAATAACGTTTACAACGACGCCAGCAGCGCCCCCACCTACGCCTACTCCGTAGTAGAGGGTCAAACCCTGACGGGAACAGGCAATCTAGACGGTACGCTCTCTATCAACGACCCGCAGTTTGTGGCTCCCGCATTGGCAAGCGCACCCACCACAGACGGCAACTACCGACTGAAACAGGGTAGTCCTTGCATCGACGCCGGCGACAACACAGCTAACCTCACCGTTACCGACCTTACCGGCAACCCGCGCAAACTGGGCAACATTGATATGGGCGCTTACGAGACCGGTCCCATACCCGACACCAACGGCATAGTCTATGTTACCGTAACCGGCAATGGCATAGGCGACGGCTCGTCGTGGACTGATGCTTACGCCGGGCTTGCCGACCCGTTGCTGGTAGCTGACCTGCAGCGCAAGGGAACGATAGTTTGCCTCCCCACTGACACCATCCGCCAGATTTGGGTTGCCAAAGGCGACTACTTCCCGCAGTACATAGCCGGCAATGGCGCCACCGATCGCGACAAAGCCTTTGTGCTGGTAAACGATGTAAAGATTTACGGCGGTTTTGAAGGCAACGAAGCCACGATTGCAGCCCGCAATTTGACTAACCCTGCGAATGTTAGCGCCCTTAGCGGCGACATAGGCACAATAGGCGACAATACTGATAACACCCACCACGTAGTAATCAGTGCAGGCGCAGTCGGCGACGCCTTGCTCGACGGTTTCACCATCACCGGCGGCAATGCCGACGGCTTATCAGGCTATATTACCGTAAACTCACAAACGATTGGTCAAAGCTTCGGCGGCGGGATGTTTAACTCTTCTTCCTTGCCCACGCTCACCAACGTAACCATCAGCGGAAACAGCGCAGACAGCACCGGCGGCGGGATGTTTAACTTCAATTCCTCGCCCGCGCTCACTAACGTTACCATCAGCGGAAACAGCGCACTCGACGGCGGCGGGATGTTTAACATAGATAATTCCTCGCCTACACTCACCAATGTTACCATCAGCGGAAACAGCGCAGACTACGGCGGCGGGGGGATGTATAACTCCAATTCCTCGCCCACGCTCACCAATGTTACCATCAGCGGAAACAACGCAGACGCCGGCGGCGGGATGTTTAACTCCAATTCCTCGTCTACGCTCACCAACTCTATCCTTTGGGGAAATACGGCAAATGCTATAGGTGAGAATGTTTACAACAGCGTCAGCAGCCCCACCTACGCTTACTCATTAATAGGAGATGAAGACCTAACGAGCACGGGAACAGGCAATCTGGACGGTACGCTCTCTATCAACGACCCGCTCTTTGTGGCTCCCGCATTGGCAAGCGCACCTACCACAACTGGCGACTACCGCCTGCAACAGGGCAGCCCCTGTATCGACGCCGGCGACAACACCGCTAACCTCACCGCTACCGACCTTGCCGGCAAACAACGCAAACTGGGCGACATTGATATGGGCGCTTACGAGACCGGTCCCGTACCCGACGCCGGCGGCGTAGTCTATGTTACCGTAACCGGCGCAGGCATAGCCGACGGCTCGTCGTGGGACAACGCTTACCCGGGTCTTGCCGACCCGTTGCTGATGTCGAAGATCTACCCCGCCATCCGCCAGATTTGGGTTGCCGCAGGTACCTATAAGCCGCAGCACAAGGCAGCAGCAACAGACGGTAGTGGAGCCTCCACCACCGACCGCGACAAAGCCTTTGTGTTAGTAAATAATGTGAAGATTTACGGCGGCTTTGAGGGCAACGAAAGCACGATTGAAGCAAGGGGTTTAAACCCCTTGTCAAACCTTACCGTGCTCAGCGGCGACCTTGACGGCGACGACACACCGGGCGACCTCTTCAACAATAAAACGGATAACGCCTACCACATAGTGATTTCCGCAGGCGCAGTAGGCGATGCCCTGCTTGACGGCTTCACCATCACCGGCGGCTATGCCGACGACGGCGGCAGCAACGGCAATATTAGCGTAAACTCACAAACTATTGACCGAAACTACGGCGGCGGGATGTTTAACGATAATTCCTCGCCCGCTCTCAGCAATGTTACCATCAGCGGAAACACCGCAAACATCAGCGGCGGCGGGATGTATAACAATAATTCCTCGCCCGTGCTCACCAACCTTACTATCAGCGGAAACAACACAATTTCTGGCGGCGGGATGTTTAACGATGCTTCTTTGCCCACATTGACCAATGTTACCATCAGTGGAAACAGAGCAATCAACGGCGGCGGGATGTATAACAGGAATTCCGCCTCGCCCGCGCTGACCAATGTAACCATCAGTGGAAACAGAGCAAGCGTCAACGGCGGCGGGATGTTTAACCTCAATTCTTCCGCGCCCACGCTCACCAATGTTACCATCAGCGGAAACTACGCAGCAATCATGGGTGGCGGGATGTCTAACGATGCTTCTTCGCCCGTGCTCGTCAACTCTATTCTTTGGGGAAATACGGCAGGTAGTGTCGGCGATAATGTTAACAACGGCAGCGGCAGCGTCCCCACCTACGACTACTCATTGGTAGAAGGCAGCGGCGGCGGTTGGAGCAGTTTCGGCATCGAAGGCAGCAACAACAATGACTACGACCCGCTCTTTGTGGATCCCGTATTGGCAAGCGCTGCATCCACCACTGCCGGCAACTACCGCTTGCAACAGGGCAGCCCCGGCATCAATGCTGGAAATAGCGCAGCCAACACCACGCTCACCGACCTCGCCGGCTTTATGCGCATAGTGGGCAGCGACATTGACATGGGCGCCTACGAAACACCGCCCGTGCTCACGCCCACCAATGGCATTGTCTATGTTACCGTACCCGGTAATGGCTTATACGACGGCTCATCGTGGGATCACGCTTATCCGGGGCTTGCCTACCCACTGCTGATGGCTGACTACCAGCACAAGGGAGTGCTCGTTACAGCCTCCACTGACACCATCCGCCAGATTTGGGTCGCCAAAGGCGACTACTACCCGCAGCACGCTGCTGATAAAACCTCTCTCAACCCACGCGACTTTGCTTTTGTGTTGGTAAACGATGTCCAGATTTATGGCGGCTTTGAGGGCATCGAAAGCACGATTGAAGCAAGGGGTTTAAACCCCTTGTCAAACCTTACCGTGCTCTCCGGCGACCTTGCCGACGATGACATCGCAGGCGACTTCACCATCGCCAAAGGCGATAATGCTTACCACGTAGTAATTGGCGCAGGCATCAATAATGATGGTAAAACCGTACTCGACGGCTTCACCATCAGCGGCGGTTATGCTGACGGCGGTAATATTATAGTGAACGGGAAAGAGTTTAATGGCAACGATGGCGGCGGAATATATAACCTACAAGCCTCGCCCGTGCTCAGCAATGTAACCATCAGCGAAAATAGCGCAGGCAGCTTAGGCGGCGGGATATTTAACGAAGAGAATTCCTCGCCTGTATTGACCAACGTTACCATCAGTGGAAACAAAGCAAACAACGGCGGCGGTGGGATGTATAACGCCAATTCCTCGCCCGCACTCACCAATGTTACCATCAGCGGAAACAGCGTAAGCATCCATGGCGGCGGGATGTATAACTTTATGTATTCCTTGCCCAAGCTGACTAACGTTACCATAAGTGGAAACAGCGCAAGCGCCGACGGCGGCGGGATGTATAACTATATTTTTTCTTCGCCCATGCTGACCAACGTTACCATTAGTGGAAACAGCGCAGCGAACGGTGGTGGAATAATGAACTATGTTGATTGCAGACCCGTGCTGACTAATGTTACCATCAGCGGAAACAGCGCAGACTACAATGGTGGCGGGATGTATAGCAGCGCTCATAACACGTCCGTGCTTACCAACTGTGTCATTTGGGGGAATATAGCAAGTAGCGACAGTAACGTCTCTAACGACGGACCCAACGACTACCCCACCTACGCCTACTCATTGATAGAAGGTAGCGGCGGTAGCGGCAGTTGGACAAGCAGTTTCGGCACGAACAACGGCAACAACATTGACGACGACCCGCAGTTTGTGAATTGGATTGCCCCATCGGGTGCCACCACCGCCGGCGACTACAGCCTGCGACAGAGCAGCCCCGCCATCAACGCAGGCGATATGGTAGCTTATAAAACTGTCCGAGGCATTTCCGACTTTGTGGGCGAAAAAGACTTGGCAGGCAACCCGCGTGTCAGCAATGGTGCTATTGAGATGGGAGCGTATGAAATTGATATACCCCTCACGCCAGACGTCAACGGCATTGTCTATGTTACAGTAACAGGAAATGGTATAAGCGACGGTTCGTCGTGGGAAAACGCTTGGTCAGGTCTTGCCGACCCGCTGTGGATTGCAGACCAGCAGCGCAAGGGCGCTATCATCACTGCCCCCGCTGACACCATCCGCCAGATTTGGGTTGCCAAAGGCGACTACTACCCGCAGTACGCTGCCGACAATGCCTCCACCAACCCTCGCGACCGCGCTTTTGTGTTGGTACCCAACGTGAAGATTTACGGCGGTTTTGAGGGCATTATGGCAGAGAGATCCATTGACGACCGCGATTTGACTAATCCTGCGAATGTTAGCTCCCTCAGCGGCGACATTGACGGTACCGTTGGCATAAGCGCCGGCGATGCCCACCACGTAGTGATTTCCGCAGGCGCAGTCGGCGATGCCTTGCTCGACGGCTTTACCATCACCGGCGGCAATGCCACCGGCGCCGGCAATATTACCGTAAACTCACAATCTATTTACCAATACGACGGCGGAGGAATATGTAACATTAATTCCTCGCCCATGCTGACCAACACTGCCATCATTTCAAACAACGTAGGCAATGGTAACGGCGGCGGGATGTATAACAATAATTCTTCGCCCGTGCTGACCAATGTTACCATCAGCGGAAATAGCGTAGAGTTCGGCGGCGGCGGCGGAATGTATAACGATGGTGGTTCCTCGCCCAAACTGACCAACGTTACCATCAGCGGAAACAAAGGCGACGGAATGCATAACATGGGTTCATCGCCCGTGCTGACCAATTGTATCGTTTGGGGAAATACGAGTAATAATGTTTACAATGCTGGTACTCCCCCAACCTACACCTACTCCTTAGTAGGAGGTGCAAACCCGACGGGAATAGGCAATTTGGATGGTACTGACACCGCTAACAACCCGCGCTTTGTAACTTGGATTGACCCCTCGCAGGTCGGTTGGGTAGCTACCACTGCCGGCGACTACCATCTGCAACAAGGTAGCATCTGTATTGGCGCCGGTGATACGATAGCCTATAAAACCATTCGTGGCATTGCTAATTTTACGAACGAAAAAGATGTGGCAGGCGCTGACAGGTTGCAGCATGTTTTCATTGATATGGGAGCGTATGAATCGCCTCACAAACGCACGTTGCAACGGGCAACGGTAGTCCTTGCCGACACAGAGTACGGCACAGCGCTATCGCCCATTCTCACCGGCGGCAACAATCCCGGCGGCGCAGATACGGTATATCTATATTCCACTTTGCAAAACGGCACGTATGCGCAAACCCCTTTACCGGTGGACACTGGCACATATTGGATCAAAGGCGTGATAGAAGAAACGCCCGCCTACTATGCCGATACTACGGTAGCCGTGAGTTTCCGTATAACACCCGCCACGTTGACGGTAACCGCTGAGGATACCACCCGACTGTACGGCGATACCAACCCCGCATTTAGAATCACTTACGCAGGCTGGAAATATAGCGATGGCGAAAGTGATTTGACCACCGTACCAACGGCAAGCGCTACAGTAACCGCCGCTACACCGGTAGGCGTTTACGCCGACACCATTAAATTATCGGGTGGCGAAGCTAAAAACTACGTCTTTGACTACATTGCCGGCGAGTTGACCATTAACCCGGATACGCTAACCGTTATTGCTGATGATACCACCCGACTATACGGCGATACCATCTCCACGTTTAGCATAACTTACAGCGGATGGAAAAACAGCGAAAGCGAAAGTGATTTGACCACCGTACCCACAGCAAGCAGCACAATAACCGCTACTAAACCGGTAGGCGTTTACACCGATAGCATTAAAGTATCGGGCGGAGCGTCCAACAACTACGTATTTAAGTACGTTGCAGGCAAGTTGACCATTGACAAGGACACACTAACGGTTACTGCTGTGGATACCACCCGACTGTACGGCAATCCTGACCCAGCGTTCAGAATCACTTACAGCGGTTGGAAAAACAGCGAAAGCGAAAGTGATTTGACCACTGTACCCACGGCAAGCAGCACGGCAATAGCCACTACACCGATAGGCATCTACGCCAACAGCATTACGGTATCGGGCGGCTTAGCCACAAACTACGCATTTAAGTACGTAGCCGGCACGTTGACGATTGACAAGGCAACGCTCACCATCACCTTTGCCCCTGCGGACACCTTGCCTCTCGACAGCGGCAGCTATACGTTGGTAGCCACTACAGCGAACAGCGTAATGGTGAAATTCCGCATCAGCGGCAGCACGGCGGCGGCAAATATAGATGCGAGTACAAACACGCTACTGCACCTGTACCAATCGGGCAGCGTAACGGTAACGGCGTACATTGACGACTCGAATTACTTGGCAGCGGACGTGTCTCGCGTCATCGCCATTGTGAGCGGTAACACTAATGTAGCCTCGGTAACGGTGAGCAACACCACACAGCCGTCAGGCATAGCTAATTTCTATCTTGCCGACTGCGGAGTTACTCTTGCACAAGTTACTGTAACGCTTGCCGACAATAGTTCGCAGGTAATTTACAAGGGCGTGCCCATAGCGTCAGGCAGCGGCTTTGCTGTTGACATTTCCCGCGCCGACATCTACGACGTAACCTACACCGTGCAATCCACCGACGGTAGCACACAGGATTACACGCTACAGATAGAGCGTCGCTTTGCCTTTGCCGACATCATAGGTATGAAGTACAACAACGTGCTCTACGTGAACAATAACTCCGCCAACAACGGCGGCTACAAGTTCACAAACTATCAGTGGTTCAAGAACGGTATTTTGATAGGAAACGAACAGGTATATAGCGCCGGCGATAACCGCTCCGACTTGCTCGACCCCACTGCCGATTACAGCGCAACAATGACCACTACCGACGGCAAGCAGTTGCGCACCTGCATCGGCAGAGTAACTTTGACGCCGGCAGCATCGCTGAGCGCCTACCCGAACCCCGTCCCACAAGGCGCTGAGGTAACGGTCGAAAGCAGCGCCGCCGACGGCAGTCTGATACGTATCTATAATGTGCTTGGTGTCCTCGTAGGTACGCAGCCTATATTCGGCAACAGAGTACAGATATCCCTCCCGCTGATAACAGGCGTCTATATAATAACGTTGGATGAAGAAAACATTAAAATAAGGGTAGAATGAGAAAAATAAAAAACATCCTGATAATCGCCGTGTTAACGTCGGCAAGCGCGTTGACGGCGCAACCGTTGCGGCATGAGTTTTCGCTCAATGCCGGCGGTGGCATATCAACCCTGAATTACAAACCTGTCGCAGGCAAAGCCGCACTCGGTTTTGGCGGCTTTGCGGGGATGGGCTACCTGTTCCGCTTCAACGAACACTGGGGACTGGCTACGGGCTTAGAAGTGGCGCTGTTCAACGGCAAGTACTCGATAGCGTCGCTGAGCGACCAGTATATGAGTAACGACGGCGAAGAAGACTTCGAGTTTTACTACACCGTATCCAACTACCGCGACCGGCAACAGGCAATCCTACTGAATATTCCGCTGATGTTGCATTTCCAAACGGGTAAATTCTATGCAGCGCTGGGCGGCAAAGCCGGTATTCCGCTGAGCGCAAAGTTCAACAACAGCATGGACAAGCTGACTGCATCGGGTAAATTCGCCTCAGGAGAATTTACGTTGAACAACCCTCGGTTTATGGGTTTCGGTGAGTTCACCAACCTGAGTAACAAGGGTAATTTGACATTGAAGACCGCATTGTTTGCTTCGGCGGAAGCAGGCATAAGGTGGCGATTGAGCAACAATATAGTCCTTTCCACCGGATTGTATGTTGATTACGGCGTGAACAACATACGTCCGCCTGTTACCGCGCCCCTGATTGCCTACGCCTTCAATGCCGACTATCAGCCCAATTCGCTCGTAACTTCCACCAACGCTAACAAACCCTTTATCGACAAGCTGAACCCGATAGCGGTAGGCATCAAGATAGGGATAGTATTCGGAGCACCAACAGACAAAGCGTCGAAAGCAACTCCCGACTCCGTAGCTGTCGCACCCGTAGCTGTCGCATCTGAAGTTGTTGCACCTAAAGCTGTCGCACCTGTAGTTGTCGTACCTGAAACTAAACTCTGGATCGAAACAACGAAAAAGCCGCAAATAACCGAAGAACCGCGCCTTGCCGAACAAAAACGTGTGGAAGAGCCGCGAGTAGTCGAAGAACCGCGCCTTGCCGAACAAAAGCGTGTGGAAGAGCCGCGAATAACCGAAAAAACGCGTCTCGTCGGACAAAAACGTGTAGAAACTCAGCGATTGACGGAAGAACAGCGTCAATATGCCATAGCCAGAGAGATAATACGCATGTACGTGGATGGCTATTCACTGAACGGCACGGCATTGTCTGCCTCGCAGAAATTTGAACTTGACGGAAAAGCCGCCTTGTTGTTAGAGTTCTATCCCAAAGGACCCATTGTCATTGAAGGTCACGCCTGCAATATCGGTATCCACTCTATCAACGTGATGATAGGCAGAAAACGCGCCGAAAACGTCAAAAACTACCTTATCAAAAAAGGCATCGCCGCCAATCGCATGACGGTCGTCTCCAAAGCCGAAAGGGAACCGATTGTGACAAATACCAGCGAAGCAAATAGAAAGAAAAATCGAAGAGTGATGGTGAGGATTGAATAATGAATAATGAATAATGAATAATGAATAATGAATAATGAATAATGAACAATGAACAATGAACAATGAATAATATGTGGCGTGTCTAAATTTCTACATTTCTAAATTTCTCAATTCTCCACTCTCAATTATTCATTGTTCATTGTTTTATGTGTATTTTGAATTTTTTATGTAATTTTGTAGTACGGTTTGACTATTCGTTTCAAACAACATAAAACTAACGCACATGAAAACAACCTTAGAAATCACAGAAAAGCCCGTTGATATCAAGCGTTTTATCGGCGAAAAAAATGCGAAGTTAGCACGTCGCATACCATGGTTCATCTATAGTTGGCTCAATAAAATCCTGCATGTGGATGAACTCAACGCCATGTTAGTGCACAATAAAGACGCTTGGGGTGTTGATTTTGCCACTGCCCTAATCCATGATTTCAAGATTACTATGAATGTTCACGGCATCGAGAATATTCATCCCGAAGACCGCTGTATCATTATTGCCAATCATCCGTTAGGCGGTATGGATGGCGTGGCTTTGATCAGCAGCGTTGGGCAGGTTCACAAGAACATCGTATTTCCGGTGAACGACATCCTCTATGCGCTCACCAATTTGCATCCAGTGTTTACGCGTGTCAACAAATACGGTAATAATCGGGACAATGTCAAAAATCTATTAGACGTTTTTAATAGCGAACGTACCGTGTTGTACTTTCCTGCCGGTCTGTGTTCACGTCGCCAAAAAGACGGTTCCATCTGCGATTTGGAATGGAAGCCCACCTTTGTTGCACAGGCTCAACGCACCAAACGTAATGTTATTCCCGTGTTTATAGATGCTCACAACTCAAAGAAATTCTACAACCTCGCCTACTGGCGCAAAAAATTAGGGTTAAAAAACTTTAATATTGAGCAATTGTACTTAGTAGATGAAGGGTTTAAGTTTGCCAATAAAACAATAACCCTCACCATCGGGAAACCCATTCCCTACACCATCTTTGATGATCGTTATTCAACGGCACAGTGGGCAACGTTTCTCAAGCAGCATACCTACGACCTAAAGAATCAACCGGATAAAGTTTTCAGCGTTTAAGCTTCAATCTCTGCGTTTAGATTTTGGATAATAAAATCCTGTCGTTCGGGGGTGTTATCACCCATATAAAACTTTAGTAACTCATCAATACCGGAGTCTTTCCTAAGTATCACCGGATCTATGCGCATTTCGGGACCTATGAATGTTTTAAATTCGTCAGGCGATATTTCCCCAAGTCCTTTGAATCGCGTAATTTCGCTTTGTTCACCCAATTTACGAAGCGCCGCCACGCGTTCGTTATCGGAATAGCAATAGAACGTTTGGTCTTTTTTGCGTACCCTAAACAGCGGTGTTTGCAGGATATACACGTGTCCGCTTCGTACAAGGTCGGGATAAAACTTCAGAAAAAAGGTTAATACCAGCAATCGGATGTGCATACCGTCCACATCGGCATCGGTCGCTATGACGATGTTATTGTAACGCAGATTTTCCAAGTCATCCTCAATATTGAGCGCTGCTTGAAGCATATTGAGTTCTTCATTTCTATACACAAATTCTTTCGTTTCTTTATATGTATTTTTCGGTTTTCCGCGTAATTTGAAGACTGCTTGTATATTCACGTCGCGCACTTTGGTAACGCTACCGCCTGCCGAATCGCCCTCCGTGATAAACAGGGTGGTTTCTAATTTTCGTTCATCGTTAGAATTGTAGTGCACACGACAATCGCAAAGTTTTTTATTATGAACGCTTACTTTTTTAGCGCTATCGCGTGCCAACTTTTTGATGTTATCCATGCCTTTACGCTCTTTCTCATTCTGCACAATCTTTTGAAGTAGGAGTTCTGCCGTTTCGCTGTTGATATGGAGATAGTCGTCAAGTTGTTTTTTAACGATATTACCAATGAAATTACGAATAGTTTCGCCTTTTCCTTCGGGTGCAGTATGGGTAGAGCCGAGTTTGGTTTTTGTTTGGCTTTCAAAAGTAGGTTCTTGGACGCGGATACTCAAAGCGGCAACGATAGCGGCACGAATATCGGCAGCATCAAACTCTTTACGGTAAAACTCACGGATGGTACGAACAATAGCCTCTCTAAAAGCTGCTTGGTGCGTGCCGCCCTGCGGCGTGTATTGTCCATTGACAAAGGATACGTACTCTTCTCCGTATTGTTGGGGATGATGCGTAAAAGCGAGTTCAAAATCCTCATCTTTAAGGTGAATAATCGGATAACAAGGTTCGCGATCCAAAGTATTGGTTAATAAGTTGTACAGACCGTTTTTTGCCGATATAGATAGGTCATTAAACTTTATGGTCAGCCCATTGTTGAGATAGGCATAGTTCCACAGCATTTTTTCTACGTATTCATCCCGATAGTGGTAATTTTTAAACAATTCTGCGTCGGGCGTAAACACTATTTTAGTACCGTTACGCAGGGTGGTATTTTGTAAGTCCTCTTCTTTAGAGAGTACGCCACGCGTAAACTCAGCGCTTTTGGTTTGTCCGTCACGTATGGATTGCACTTTAAAATAGCTGGATAGGGCGTTCACCGCTTTGGTACCGACACCATTTAACCCTACTGACTTTTTAAAGGCTTTGCTGTCGTATTTTCCGCCTGTGTTCATTTTAGATACGCAGTCCACGGTCTTATTCAGGGGGATACCGCGCCCGTAGTCTCGTACCGTTACGGTTTCTTCTTCAATTTTCACCTCAATAATCCGTCCATTACCCATGACAAATTCGTCAATGCTATTGTCTATCACTTCTTTCAGCAGTACGTAGATGCCGTCATCGTGCGAAGAGCCATCGCCAATTTTTCCGATGTACATACCCGGACGGCGACGTATATGGTCAATCCAGTCTAATGTAATGATATTTTCCTCTGTGTATGCAATCATTGTTTACTTAGAATTTAACATTGTCGATCAGTCGGACATCACTCAAATAGATAGCCACGCAACCGATGCTTCGGGAAGATGCTTGCCACTGTTGTATCGGACGCAGGGTTTTACTATCCACAATCTCGAAATAATCCAATTTTGTGCGGGGAATATGCTTGAGTTGGTCTATAACAAAGCCTTTCAGTTTATCAGGTTCAAAAATGCCGACGAGGTCGCGCGCATCACGTAGTATCTTGTGTATCTGCGGCGCTATCCGGCGGTCTTCAACAGACAAACGCACATTACGTGAACTCATTGCTAAGCCGTCCGATTCACGAACAATAGGGCAAGCGACAATTTCAACCGGCAGATGTTCGTTTTCCACTAATTTACGGATAATCGTCAATTGTTGAAAATCTTTTTCGCCGAAATAGGCTGTTGAGGGCTTCACTATGTCAAACAAGCGTTTTACAACCGTTGCAACGCCATTGAAGTGCCCTTTACGGTATTGACCTTCCATCACCTCCTCCAACTCTCCAAAATCGTAGGTTTCGGTAGGTGGCGTAGGATAAATCTCCTGTTCATTCGGAATAAACACAACATCGCAATGTACTCTTTCTAATAACGGCAAATCGTCATCAATATTGCGGGGATATTTTACGAGATCATCCGCATTGTCGAACTGTATCGGATTCACAAAGATGCTCACCACGCTGATTTCATTTTCACGTTTTGCTTGTCGCACGAGCGATAAATGACCTTTGTGCAGAGCGCCCATCGTAGGCACAAACCCGATAAAAGGATTTGTACCCAGCGTCTCCAAATGTCGTCGCAAGTCTGATTTTGTTTTACAAACTATCATTGTTCTTTAATTTTAACTGCAAAGGTACGTTTTTTTTTTAGTATCCAAACAGCTCCTCTAAGGATAGTTCCTTCACGGTGGCTATCTTATTCAGGTATTTGAAATCAAGTTTGTCACGTTTTCCAATGATCAGGACTGAATAGGGAGCAGATTTCACGTGTTGGTCAAAATAGTTTTGAACATCGCTTAACGTCATCGTTTGAATGTCTTCAAAGGTGGCTTTACGATAGTCATAGTCAATGCCTAAATCTTGCAACGACAGGTATGTCCAGAAAACATTGGTCTTTGTCCACCGCTCTGAGCGAAGATTGTTCAATACCGTTTCTTTGCTTACCGTAAACGCTTTTTCAGAACTTGGCATATTAGTTAACAATTCGCGGAAGGCATCCATTGCGTTTACCATTTTATCGGCTTGCGTGCCCACATACGCCTGTACGTAGTTGGAAAAGCCTTTTCTTGCGGGGTTGGACACGTAGGCATACGCCGAATACGCCAATGCGCGGGCTTCCCTGATTTCCTGAAAGACGATGGAGTTCATACCGCCGCCGTAATAGGTGTTAAACATCGTTTCGGCGGGCATCAGTGCCGGGTCGAACGGTTTGTCTTTGGCTAAGAAGAAAATCTCTGCCTGCACCATATCATAGTCGGCGAAATAGACAACCGGCTTATCCATCGGCAGTTCGGGATATTCCACGCGGGCGGGAACGTCCTGCAATACTGCCGGTGTCTTGAATCCTTTCACCAAAGACAATACGTTGTCTTTTTTGTCGGGTCCATAATAGTAAACCCCATGCTTATACGAGGAAAAACTTTTGATAATATCGACCAATTCCTGTGGATCAATCGCCTTTAATTCCTGTTCTGTCAAGATGTCCGTAAACGCCGATTTTTTTCCGAATTTTGCGTAATTTATCAAACCTCTTTGAAGAATTTGCGCCTTGTTCAACTTGGTATTCGCCCGTTTTTTGAGGATGTCGTTAACCATATTGTCGTATGCTTCTTGGTTCACAACAGCATCTTGCATCATTTCTTCCATTAGCGCCAACGAACGCGGCATCGTTTCGTCCAAACCGAAGAGGTTGACATACGAACGTCCTGCCGTCGAATACGCATTGAAACTCATTGCTAACTTATACATCTCCATCTTCAAGGCTTCCGGCGTGTATTTAGACGTACCCAAGTAAGGTAAGTATTGGAATGCCAATGCTAATTTTTTGTCGGTGATATTGGATATTTCTACAAATTGGTTGAGTGAATAGGTTTTATTAGATACATTTTTGGTGTAATAAAAATCAATACCATCCTTAATTGGTTCTTTTTTAATCACGTCCTTGAAATCAATAAATACCGGTTCGATAGGTTCGGTTTCGATTGCCAACAAGTCTTTGGCAAAGGGCGATTCGTTGTCGCGGTTGACCAAAACGGCAGTAATGCTGGGTTTCTCCACAACCACTTTTTCTTTATTCACACCTGTGCGCTTATAAACCGTTACATAGTTTTCGGCGAAGAATGTGTTGGCAAAATCCACCACTTGCGCCTTGGTTATTTTTGCCATTTCGTCGATTTTCGACACATAATCTTTCCACGGAACCTGAGTGATGAACGCATCCAAGAATTCGTAACACGCGCCACGACCATCGGTGGTGTATATCACACGCAATTTTTTGTTGTTGATAATCGCCTGCAACAGTTCCTCGTCAAAATCGCCTGCTTTCAGTTTTTGAATTTCGTCCTGAATCAGCCCGCTGATTTCTTCCAGCGACTGACCTTCGCGCGGCGTACCCATAAAGAGGAAAATCCCGTAATCGGTCAGCGATTCGGCTCCGGCATTCAGCCCCAGCACTTTTTGCTTTTGCAACAAATCGAGGTCAATCAAGCCCGCTTTCCCATTGTTAAAAATATCGCCAATCAGGTCTAAATACAAAGCGTCTTTCGATTTAACATCGCCATAGCGGTAAGCCACCATCACGCGTTCTTGGTCGGGCGTGGTAATCTCAAAAGTCTTTGCAGCAGTGATAGGTTCTTCTTTAATGGGTTCGGGATGAAGCTCTTCATTACTCGGCTGCATCTGACCAAAATACGTATCCACAATTTTAATCGTCTTTTCAAAATCCAAATCGCCGGTCATCAGCACCGCCATATTATTGGGGACATAGAATTTCTTCTGAAAAGCCATCACGCTGTACATCGAAGGCGATTTCAAGTGTTCCGGCAAACCAATAACACTCGTTTGATAGGGGTGTTTTTCAAACAAACCGGCAAAAACTTTATCCCACATCAGTCGATAACCGTTGTCCTGACTGCGGTTATATTCCTCGTAAACGGTTTCCAATTCAGTATGGAACAGACGGAGTTGCATATTGAGAAAACGGTCGTATTCCAACTTGAGGAACGGCTCTAACTTGTTGGCAGGTATCTCGTTAACATAAGCCGTGAGGTCGTAGCTTGTGAAGGCGTTTGTTCCCGAAGCGCCGATAGCGCCCGTCATCTTGTCATATTCGTTTGAAATAGCGTGTTTGGAAGCCTCATAAGATACAGCGTCAATTTGTTTGTAGATTACTTTCCGTTCTGCAGCGTTAACTGTTTTTTTGTGCAATTCAAACAAGTTGAAAATGCTGTCTAACAGTGGTTTTTCCTTTTCCCAATCGGAGGTTCCGAATTTATCCGTACCTTTAAACATCATGTGTTCAAGATAGTGAGCCAAGCCTGTATTGTCGCGCGGCTCATCCTTAGCTCCCGCTCTCACAGCAATAATAGTCTGAATACGCGGCTCATCCGTGTTTTTCGACAAATACACCTTAAGTCCGTTCTTCAATGTATAGATACGTGCTTTGTAGGGATCGTTCGTTACTTCTTCGTACTGATACCCATTTTTGTCCGCTTTGGATACTGTATTATAGCTTTTCCCATCGCATGCCGTCAATAAGACTATTACAGTCAATAATACTAATGATACTACTTTCTTCATTTGATTGTATTTTATTTTTCAAAATTGTTTATACTTAGCCATATATCAAAAAAATCTCTAATTATTCTTTGCAGGAAAATTAAGTTCATGAATAGCGCCGGTCGGACATTCAACCACACACTTACGACATAATTTACATTTCATATAGTCCAAATAGGCGACATTATTGGTAACCGTGATTGCCTCAAAGGCGCATACTTTCTGACACTTACCACAGCCTATACACGCCACAGTACAATGTTTGCGAGCTAATGCTCCTTTTTCCTTATTAACACACGAAACCCATATCCGGCGGCTTTTAAACCCCTTGTTACGCAGTTTAATAATGCCACGCGGACATGCTTTGATGCAAGCGCCGCACGCAGTACATGTTGTTTCATCCACCTCGGGTAAACCTGTCTCTGCATTGATGCTAAGCGCCCCAAACTGGCATTTCTTGACGCAATCGCCAAAGCCCACGCATCCCTGAGGACATCCGGCAGTTCCGGTGTAGATATTGGACGAAAATTGACAATTATGAACGCCATCAAACGACACTGTTCTCGGGGCATTCTGCAACGACCCCGAACAGCATACCACAGCCACTTTAGGTTCTCCCACAGAAGCTTGCACGCCCATCACGGCGGCAATCTGTTCCATCATAGCGGCTCCACCCACCGGACAAAGCATACCTTCGAGACTGCCTTTCTTGACGACCATATCTGCAAAATTACGACATCCTGCATACCCACAACCGCCGCAATTAGCCCCCGGTAAACATTCTGCAACCAGATCTATACGCGGGTCTTCCTCTACTTTGAATTTCTGCGCTACAAAATACAGAATAAACGCTGATATAAGAGCTACGGCTCCCAAAACTATCAATGCAACAATAATAACATTACTCACGGCATCTAAATTTCATTATATTTCGCGAAGGTACAAAATATTTTTTAATTAAGGAATTAGAAATGCAGAAATTTAGAAATTCCCCCAAATTGTTCATTATTCATTGTTGTGTATTTTGGAAATTTTATGTACATTTGCAGGATAAAATTATTAAATGATTGAACTTCTAAACATAAATAAGAGTTATGGACGTCTAAAAGTACTGTCCGACATCAATTTATCAATAAGGGACAATGAATTTCTCTCTATTGTAGGACCGTCTGGCGCCGGCAAAACGACCCTATTGCAAATTATTGGTACTTTGGATAAACCGGACTCCGGCGCGGTGTCTATACAAGGGCAAGATATACTTGCTTTTTCCGACCGTAAGTTATCACAATTTCGTAACCAAGACATTGGTTTTGTATTTCAGTTTCATCACTTGTTGCCCGAATTTACCGCCATTGAAAATGTGCTCATCCCGACGATGATTGCCGCAGTCAAACCTTCGGTAGCACACGCTAAAGCCGTTGAGATGCTCACTTTCTTGGGACTTTCCGAACGGTTGTATCACAAACCACACCAACTATCGGGAGGCGAGCAACAACGTGTCGCCGTAGCACGAGCGCTCATCAATGATCCTAAACTTATCTTAGCTGACGAACCCTCCGGCAACCTTGACTCGCAAAATGCTAATGAACTCCATCAATTACTGTTTCAACTGCACAAGGAATTTAATAAAACCATCATTGTCGTAACTCATAACGAACAATTAGCAAGTCTTGCCGATCGTAAAATCACAATGAGAGACGGTCAAATTCTGTAAGTGCGTTTCCTTTATCAACTATGGAACTTTAATGAAAAAAACTTTGATTTTTTCATTTTTTTTCGTACCTTTGTAGGTTGTATAACAAAAACAATAAGTTATTGATTATGAGTGAGTTAGATCAAGAAAACGTCGAAAAGGCAAATCTTCCGAAGAATGATTACGGAGCGGATAGCATACAAGTATTAGAGGGATTAGAAGCCGTACGAAAACGTCCGGCGATGTACATCGGTGACATTAACGAGCGCGGGTTGCATCATTTGGTGTATGAAGTTATAGACAACTCTATTGACGAGGCTTTAGCAGGGTATTGCAAGAATATTGACGTGGAGATATTAGCGGACAATTCCATCTCGGTGTTGGACGATGGACGCGGTATCCCTACCGGTCTTACCGAAAAAGAAGGTAAATCCGCCTTAGAAATCGTTATGACGGTGCTGCATGCCGGCGGTAAGTTCGATAAAGGGACGTACAAAGTCTCCGGCGGTCTGCACGGTGTAGGTGTTTCTTGCGTCAATGCGCTATCCAAAGCGGTACGCGTGGATGTTTATCGCGACGGACGGCATTATGTACAAGAATACTCCCGCGGCGTGCCTTTGTATGACGTAAAAGATGTTGAACCATCCTCTTATAGCGGTACCAAAGTAACATTTACTCCCGATGATACTGTCTTTTCTACGCTGGTCTATAATTATGATACCTTGGCAGCACGTGTACGCGATCTGTCATTCTTGAATAAAGGTATCAAACTGACACTCACCGACCATCGCAACGTAGTTGATGGTAATGTGAAAAAAGAAATCTTCTTTTCCGAAAACGGACTTAAAGATTTCATCAAATATTTGGATGCTACACGTGAACCTTTAACGCCCGACCCTATTCACATCGAAGGCGAGAAAAACGACATCCCTGTAGAATTAGCTATGCAGTACAATACCTCGTTCAATGAGAACGTACATTCCTACGTCAATAATATCAATACGCATGAGGGTGGTACGCATTTATCCGGCTTCCGACGCGGCTTGACGCGTACACTTAAAAACTATGCCGACAAATCAGGACTATTAAGCAAGGTGAAATTTGAAATTGTCGGCGATGATTTCCGTGAAGGACTTACCGCCGTAGTGTCCGTGAAAGTACAAGAGCCTCAATTTGAAGGACAAACCAAGACCAAATTGGGCAATAATGAAGTGCTGGGCTGCGTGGATCAAGCCGTTAGCGAAATGCTTAATAATTATTTAGAGGAGCATCCCAAAGAAGCGAAACTCATTGTAGAGAAGGTCATTTTAGCTGCGACGGCACGCCATGCGGCTCGTAAAGCCCGGGAAATGGTACAGCGTAAAACCATTATGGGAGGCGCGGGACTGCCGGGAAAATTGGCAGACTGCTCCGAAAAAAATGCTACCGTATGCGAAGTCTTTCTCGTTGAGGGCGATTCCGCAGGTGGTACCGCTAAACAAGGTCGCGACCGTAAAATACAGGCAATCCTGCCTCTGCGAGGTAAGATACTGAATGTCGAAAAAGCTATGTCTCATAGGGTTTTTGATAGCGAAGAAATTAAAAATATCTATACCGCTCTGGGCGTTACTATTGGTACTGAAGAAGATAGCAAAGCGCTGAATATGGAGAAACTTCGTTATCACAAAGTAGTCATCATGACCGATGCCGACGTGGACGGAAGCCATATTGCAACACTGATATTAACCTTTTTCTTCCGCTTCATGCGCGAACTTATTGAGTGCGGACATGTTTATATTGCAACACCCCCTCTTTATCTTATCAAAAAAGGAAAAAACGAACGGTACTGCTGGACAGAAGAAGACCGTGCCAATGCCGTAGCGCAATTGGGTAGCGGATCCGGTAACGAAAAAGATGTACATATTCAACGGTACAAAGGTTTGGGAGAAATGAATGCCGAACAATTGTGGGCAACAACCATGGATCCGGCACAACGCATACTCCGTAAGGTCTCTATTAACAATGCCGCCGAAGCCGACCGCGTATTCTCAATGCTCATGGGGGACGACGTACCTCCACGTCGCGAATTTATCGAAAAAAACGCTACCTACGCCAATATTGATGCCTAACTTATGGTTAGTTCTCAAAATCAACATCTCTTTAAGCGTTATTTAGCACAAACCTCTGATTTTCAGCCGTTTATTATTGATGTACGGCATGCCGACGGCGTGTATATCACCGATAAATCAGGGAAAACCTATATGGATTTCACCTCCGGCATGTGTGTTAATAACCTCGGAAACCGCCACCCTAAAGTTATGGAAGCCGTACATCGTCAATTGGAACAGTATTCCTACACGATGGTTTATGGCGAATTTATTCAACAACCGCAATTGGATTTTGCGGAGCGTCTGTGTGCATTATTACCGTCTTCTTTACAGATGCTATTTTATGTTAATTCCGGCTCTGAAGCTATTGAAGGCGCTATCAAATTAGCACGGTTGAACAACCATCGTCCGGGCATTGTCAGTTTCAAGAAATCATACCACGGTAGCACCCTTGGCGCCATGAGTATCGTTGGTAAAGCCGACTTCCAAGCGCCCCTGTCGCCCCTATTGCCACAAACAACCCTATTAGACTACAATTGCGTGGAGCAATTAACGACTATCACCGACCACACCTGCTGCGTTGTTGCGGAAGTGATACAATCCGGCGCCGGCATGGTAGTCGCCGATGTCGCGTTCTTGAAAGCCTTACGGCAACGCTGTAACGAAGTAGGAGCGCTCCTGATATTCGATGAGATACAGACCGGCTTTGGTCGTACCGGCAAACTCTTTGCCTTTGAGCATTACGACGTTGTTCCGGACATTCTGTGTATCGCTAAAAGTATGGGTGGAGGCTTCCCTGTAGGCGCCTTCGTGGCATCCCCCGATCGCATGGACAAACTCAACAACGGTCATCCTCTACTTGGACACGCTACCACTATGGGCGGACACCCTGTGGCTTGTGCTGCCGGTTTAGAAACGTTAAACATTATCTCTGCCCCCCAATTTCTTTGCAGTGTTCAACAAAAAGAACAATGGATTCGACACTATTTCAAGCATCCACAAATTAAAACCATCCGTGGTAAAGGGCTATTTCTTTCCGTCGAATTACAGGATGCCAATACCATTGAAAACGTCGTAATACGCTGTGTTGACCACGGATTGCTGTTGTTATGGCTGCTATTCAATCACGATACCATTGCATTAACACCGCCGCTGATTATTACAGAAGAAGAAATCGCCGAAGCGGCTAAGCGTTTCTGTGCCGCTTTAGACGAAATTTAACGATACAGCTTCCGATAAAACGGTTAGAATTGAGTGTGGAGAGTGGAGAGTGGAGTTTGGAGTTGCCGGTCGTTGAGCGTAGTCGAAACGACCGATTTTGCCCGAATGGGCATGATTTTCATAACCGCATACAAGCGTAGCGCAGTTTGCGGTGAAAAGTAGCTCACACTCAACTATTGCCTGAAAGGCAAGATTTCATAAGGTCGTCATTGCGGGCTTGACCCGTAATCCTCTGCTGATATAATACCTAACAATAAGGTGGAAGCCCTATGGGCTACAATGTGTGGATGATATGCTTTGTCTATTGATATGCAAGTCCTAACGGACTATTTTGCCCGTAGGGCATTCACATTGTCGTTTCGACTACGCTCAACGACCGGTAGCCACTTTCAATTGTCTGAATCAGGATTTGCAGGATTCAAAGATTAACAGGATTTGAAATAATGAACAATTAACAATGAATAATGTGGGGGAATTTCTACATTTCTCAATTAACAAAAAAGGGGCAGGAAAACCCCACCCCAAATTCTCAATTTTCAATTCTCCACTCTCAATTATTTTTTCACCACTTTTGCTGTTCTATTCCCTACTTTCACAATGTACTCGCCTGCGGGCAAATGCGAAATATCAATGGTGATGTTGCCACCCTGTAGAGGCAAGGCGCGCCTTGCCGCCACAAGAACACCATTCACGTTGTAAATCTCAACTCTCAATTCTCCATTCTCAATTAACAAATCTCCGTTCTCAATTCTCAACTCTCCATTAACTACGGGGTTGGGGTAAATCAACAGTTGGACGGAAGAACTCTCGGCAATGCCGGTAGCAGAAGATGTCGTAAACGTCAATGTACTGCCATTGGTAGTACCGCTTGCCGTGGTTGCATAAGCGTAGAACTGATATTGCGTATTTGCCGTCAGTCCTGTTATATTGCCGCTTGTGCTCGTAGTCCACGAACTTGCAGAGGATTGTTTGTACTTAAAGCCCTGTGCGGTAATTGTTTCGCTGCCTGCCGTTACCGATTTGTTCAGCGTTGCCGTTGTCTGCGTAATGCTGGTGGCGGCAAGCGTGGTAACGGTTGGGGGTGCAATTGTAGTCGTAAACGTCAGTGTACTGCCATTGGTAGTACCGCTTGCCGTGGTTGCATAAGCATAGAACTGATATTGCGTACCTGCCGTCAGTCCTGTTAAATTGCCGCTTGCGCTCGTAGTCCACGAACTTGCAGAAGATTGTTTGTATTTAAAGCCCTGTGCGGTAATTGTTTCGCTGCCTGCTGTTACCGATTTGTTTAGCGTTGCCGTTGTTTGTGCAATGTTGGTGGCGGCAAGCGTGGTAACGGTTGGCGGTGCAATTGTAGTCGTAAACGTCAATGTACTGCCATTGATAGTACCTGTTGCCGTGGTTACATAAGCGTAGAACTGGTATTGCGTACCGGCCGTCAGTCCTGTTAAATTGCCGCTTGCGCTCGTAGTCCACGAACTTGCAGAGGGTTGTTTGTACTTAAAGCCCTGCGCGGTAATTGTTTCGCTGCCTGCCGTTACCGATTTGTTCAGTGTTGCTGATATTGATGTAATATTGGTAGCAGCAAGCGTGGTAACGGTTGGGGGTGTAACAGCGATTGTTACCGTTACGTTGCAATATGCCATAAAGTTACCCTCCTGTGTGGTGGCAATAATAGCGCAAACGCCTGTATTTACGGCTGTTACAAGTCCATTGGCGACGGTGGCAACATTATTGTCTGTGCTTAACCACGATACATTTTGATTGCAAGCCGTGTTTGGAAGCACTGTTTTTGTCAGTTGTAAGGTGTTGCCGACAGAGAGCGACGCCGTACTTTGGTTGAGCGTTACGCCTGTTGCCGAAACATTAACATCTTCGATGATATTAAACTCCTGCCAAGCAGGTGCGGCTGCATACAAAGCGTAGGTATTGCATGGAACGTGCAGATTCATATTAGATAAATCTAATCCATAAAACGGACTGCCACCTATAGCAGAAGGCATTGTAACAAGAGGTGTCGCCCAATTAACAGTTACATCCGTTAAATTGTAGCAACCAGAAAAATCTACACCACCAAAGTGATTTATTGAATTGGGAATATTTACCGAAGTTATGCGTCTGTGATGTATAAAAGCACCTTCAATGTCTGTTACCGAGTTGGGAATAGTATAACCTCCAGTTTTCCCTCCCGGATAACATATTATTATCGTTTTGTCTTTATTGAACAAAACACCATCCAAAGAAGAATAGTTGGGATTAGTTGGGGCTACATTGATATTTATCAAAGATTGGCAACTCTCAAACACACCATTACCACCAATTGAAATTGTGGTAACCGTGCTGGGAATATCTACCGAAATTAAGCCGGTACTACAAAAAGCAAGCCATTCGATTCTTGTTACTGAATTTGGAATAGTTACCGAAGTCAAAGCAGAACAACTCTCAAAACTCCTATGACCGATAGTTTCTACTGAATTTCCAATAGATAATGAAGTCAAGTTGTAACAACCCAAAAAAGCCCAATTGCCGATAGTCGTTACGCCATTCTCAATAACAACAGTTTTGATTTTGCTCTGATAAGAAGAATACCACGGCGCGTAATTATTATCATTCCCATCATAATCCTGCATCGCCCCCGTTCCGCTAATAGTGAGCGTGCTGTCCGTCAAATTCAAAGTAGCAATGACGTCGGCGGCATTGGGGGTACCAATTTCCCAAGATACTTGGTTCGTTGTTGTAAACGTCAGGGTATCGCCATTGGTAGTACCGCTTGCCGTTGTTGCATAAGCGTAGAACTGATATTGCGTACCTGCCGTCAGGCTCGTTAAGCTGCCGCTTGCGCTCGTAGTCCACGAACTTGCAGAGGCTTGTTTGTACTTAAAGCCCTGCGCGGTAATTGTTTCGCTGCCTGACGTTACCGATTTGTTCAGCGTTGCCGTTGTCTGCGTAATGCTGGTGGCGGCAAGCGTGGTAACGGTTGGCGGTGTAACAGCGATTGTTACCGTTACGTTGCAATATGCCATAAAGTTACCCTCCTGCGTGGTGGCAATAATCGCACAAGTGCCTGTATTTACGGCTGTTACAAGTCCATTGGCGACTGTAGCAACATTATTGTCTGTGCTTGCCCACGTTACATTTTGATTGCAAGCCGTGCTTGGGAGCACTGTTTTTGTCAGTTGTAAGGTGTTGCCGACGGCGAGCGACGCCGTACTTTGGTTGAGCGTTACGCCTGTTGCCGAAACATTAACATCTTCGACAATATTAAACTCCTGCCAAACAGGTGCGGCTGCATACAAAGCGTAGGTATTGCAGGGAACGTGCAGGGTTATATTGGATAAAGTATCGCTGTGAAACACAGTACTGGATATTGATAGCGGCGTTGCCCAATTCACTGTTACGTCAGTCAAGCCGGAGCAAAGGGCAAAAGCGGCACCGCCGATCTTTGTAACCGAATTGGGAATAGTTATTGAAGTCAAGCCGTCGCAATTTTGAAAAGCAATACTTCCGATACTCGTTACTCCTTCGGGAATGGTTATAGAAGTCAAGCCGTCGCAATTGAAAAAAGCGTCATCGCCGATATTCGTAACCGAATTAGGAATAGTTATTGAAATCAAGCCTCCGCAAGACATAAAAGCAGCTCGTTCGATAGTCGTCACGGAGTTGGGAATAG
The DNA here is from genome assembly GCA_025999775.1 of Bacteroidia bacterium. Lineage (GTDB taxonomy): Bacteria > Bacteroidota > Bacteroidia > Bacteroidales > P3 > BNXT01. The sequence continues at coordinate 26,307 of BNXT01000001.1, forward strand.
TTATCAAAGTCAAGTCGTCGCAACCACGAAAAGCCTCTATACCGATAGTCGTCACTGAGTTAGGGATAGTATAACCTCCTCCTGTTTTGCCCGTAGGGTACTGAAGAAGTGTCGTTTTGTTTTTGTTGAACAAAACTCCATTCAAAGAAGAATAATATTGATTGTTGGTACTTACATTTATCGAAGTCAAGCCGTAGCAACTACTAAAAGCACATATACCGATAGTTGCTACCGATTCAGGAATCATTATTGAGGTCAAGCCATTGCAATTAAAAAAAGCACTCGCTCCTATATCTGTTATCGAATTGGGAATAGTTACCGCAGTTATGCCACTGCAATACTCAAAAGCACTCTGACCAATAGTTGTTACTCCATCCTCAATAACAACAGTTTTGATTGTGAAAACATAAAGATGCGAATACCAGGGTCGAGAAGAAGAAGAATTAGTAAAATCCTTCATCGCCCCCGTCCCACTAATAGTCAGCGTACTATCCGCCAAATTCAAAGTAGCAATGACGTCGGCGGCATTGGGGGTACCAATTTGCCAAGTTATTGTTTCTGCTGTTTCGCCGGCGGGTCTCGCTGTTGTAAACATCAATGTAGTGCCATTGATAGTACCGCTTGCTGTTGTTGCATAAGCGTAGAACTCATATTGCGTATTTGCCGTCAGGCTCGTTAAGCTGCCGCTTGTGCTCGTAGTCCACGTACTTGCAGAGGATTGTTTGTATTTAAAGCCCTGCGCGGTAATTGTTTCGCTACCTGCCGCTACCGATTTGTTCAGCGTTGCCGTTGTCTGTGCAATGTTGGTGGCGGCAAGCGTGGTAACGGTTGGGGGCGTGATTGTAGCAGCAGTTGTCGTAAACGTCAATGTACTGCTATTGGTAGTACCGCTTGCCGTTGTTGCATAAGCGTAGAACTGGTATTGCGTACTTGCCGTCAGTCCCGTTAAACTGCCTGTTGTGCTCGTAGTCCACGAACTTGCAGAGGATTGTTTGTACTTAAAGCCCTGCGCGGTAATTGTTTCGCTACCTGCTGTTACCGATTTGTTCAGCGTTGCCGATGTCTGCGTAATGCTGGTGGCGGCAAGCGTGGTAACGGTTGGGGGTGTAATTGTAGCAGCAGCTGTTGTAAACGTCAATGTACTGCCATTGGTTGTACCCGTTGCCGTTGTTGCATAAGCGTAGAACTGATACTGCGTACCTGCCGTCAGCCCTGTTAAGCTGCTGCTTGCGCTCGTAGTCCACGAACTTGCAGAGGATTGTTTGTACTTAAAGCCCTGTGCGGTAATTGTTTCGCTGCCTGCCGTTACCGATTTGTTCAGCGTTGCCGTTGTCTGTGTAATGTTGGTTGCGGCAAGCGTGGTAACGGTTGGAGGCGTAATTGTAGCTGTTACCTCAACAGCAACAGCATTACTTGTAACACTTACCCTTTTGGTACCGGTTACGCTGTTGTTTGTGTTTGTTACTTCCACATAATAATAATATGTTCCCACCGATGTTGTAGGAGGAGTGTAAGTACTGTCGGTTCCCACAGATATGCCGCCTGTTGTGCTGTTAGTTGTATGGCGGTACCATTGATAAGTCAGTGTTCCGTCATCGTCTGTAGTTGCCGTTACGGACAGCACAGTTGCCGTTGCGTTATGGGTATATGTAGCGCCAACCGGTTGCTCTGTAATCGTTGGTGTTGCCGCATTTGCGTAGCGTATCGTTCCGGTTAAAGTGTATGTTCCGGTGTAATACTTATTGAGTTCTATATAATAAATACCGGCTTCCAAGTCCTTGTAACCATTATAAGAACTGTTATATGAACCGGAACTTGTAATCAGAGAGCCGTCAGATTCAAGCCATCGTACAACAGGGACATAATTTCCCATAGTTCCACGCTCTACTTTCAGTGTAAACCTGCCAGGTTCCGTCAAAACGTATTTATACATATCAATATTATCCTGATAACTGAGAAAACCTTTTACTGTTTGTCCAAATGTTAGTGATTGTGCTTCCGGTCGTATGCTGTTTGGCTCTGTTTCATTGTTTCCCGCTGCCGTAAATGTTCCAGTTAAAGTGTATGTTCCGGTGTAATACTTATTGAGTTTTATATAATAAGTACCGGCTTCCAAGTCCATAGCAGTATTATAAGAACTGTTATATGAACCGGAACTTTCAATCTGAGAGCCGATAGAGTCAAGCCATTGTACCGCAGGGACATAATTTGCCATAGTCCCACGCTCCACTTTCACTGTAAATCTGCCCGGTTGTGTCAAAACATACCGATACATATCAGAATTATCCTGATAACTGAAAAAACCTTTTACCGTTTGTCCTAATGTTAATGATTGTGCATCGGTTGTTGTATTATTAGGTTCAATTTCATTGTTTTCTGCTGCCGTAAAAGTACCTATTAAAGTATATGTTCCGGTGTAACTGCCATTGAGTTTTATATAATAAGTTCCGGCTTCCAAGTCCATAGAAGTATTATAAGAACTGTTATATGAACCGGAACTTTCAATCTGAGAGCCGATAGAGTCAAGCCATTGTACAACAGGGACATAATTCGGCATAGTTCCACGTTCCACTTTCACTGTAAACCTGCCCGGTTGCGTCAAAACATATTTATACATATCAACATCCGAAGATGTAAGAGTGCCGCTCACAGTACATCCATTGTTTGGCAATAACATTGCGGTTGCGATTGTGTTATTCGGTTCTGCATCATCCACAAAACAATCCGCCCTCATCTTAAATGTGCCGCCATATTCTGAAGAAATTTCAATTTGATAATCTCCGATACTTGCTATGCTATAATCATCGCTGTACGGAAATCCGGTGGGTGTAAGGAATGTTTTAAGCGTTTCGCCGCTTGAGTTCAGCAATCGAAAAGTCGCACCTTGATAAGGCAACGCCGCCGCAGAACCATCGGTAGATATATTTACCGTTAACATACCCTCTTTTGTTACAGAAAAGGCATATCGATTATAACTGCCACTCTCGACAGTTTCCGAATATGTCGTGCCAAGTTGTCTGTTGTATGTCGTCTGCGACCACGCAGTCCCAACAAAACACATCATCAGCATTATTGGAATAACACGCATATTCCATTTTCTCCTATTCGTATGGTTTTTCGGACTCATTCCGTTTTTTGAAATGGGTTCTCGCTCCATTGCGCTGCTACGATAAGCGCCTGCTGTTGTTACTAAAACTTTACTGCTCATAAACTTTGTATTTTAAATTTGTTATTCATTTGACCTATACACCTTATATTCATCTTTTGTTCTGATTTTCAAAAATTTGGACATAAAAATAGCGGACTTAATTTATCCGCTTACGAGGTTGTGAGAATTACCTTTGGTACAAATAAGTAAATCCGCATATTTGCGGCATTCACCCATTCTTGTACCTTTGAAAATTCTCACATTTCGTAAGCAAGAATAGCGCAACGCTATATTTATATGTCTTATTTTTTGTGCTTTAGCGCACGGTTTTTTTTATTTCATTTTAGTTTAGTTTAGTTTAGTTTAGTTAAAATTAGTTGTTCTATTGTTTGTATAAATTGTTTAGCAGGCTCAAGTAATGGGTTTACATCATCTTCGGTTACATTATAGAGGTCATCGTAATCGCCGGTTTGTCGAAGATTAAACATTTTGTTATACGCTTTGTTGAGTGTATCATTAATTAGTCCTGTCGTTACATAATGCAATCCTAATAAAGATTTTACGCCACTATGGGTATGAGCCACATGCCCATAGTTTATCAATAGTGCACTTGCGGCATAGTAACAGGCATAATAAAGCCTATTGGTAGCATTATTCCATCGGTGATTTTGTATGGCTATATCAACATCCAGCAATGTATCTCTCGCCTTTTCTAATCGGTACTTTACGATTGCCGTTTTTTCCTCCTCTGTTAATCCCATATCATTTGATTTCAATACCTTCTGATTCTACATTTTTATAAAACGTCGTCATTTTTCGTTTTTGCCAATCCTGTGTCGTATAAATTAGCGCATTAATTGCTACACCATACTCCCATCCAATTTTATCAAACGGATAGCCATAGTTGCCATAGTCCTCAAACTCCTTTTGTGGTTTGTTCAACAGCACCAACAAATCCCAGTCCGAGTCGGGACGAGCATCGCCACGCGCCTGAGAACCAAACAAAATCACGGTGTCATTAGGTAACAACCTACGTTTTAATTGGCGTATGTTTAATAGAATTTGTTCGTTCATTGTTGTTAGAATCCATTTTTTTGCAAAGATACGAAATATTTTTTTAATTTAGGAATTTAGGAATTTAGAAATTTAGAAATTTAGAAATTCCCCCACATTGTTCATTATTCATTGTTCATTGTTCATTGTTCATTGTTCATTGTTCATTGTTCATTGTTCATTGTTCATTGTTCATTGTTCATTGTTCATTGTTCATTGTTCATTGTTCATTGTTCATTGTTC
>BNXT01000002.1 GCA_025999775.1 Bacteroidia bacterium
GTTTAAGTCTAAGTTATCGTATGGGCATAACTTGTGGGATATATATACAAACGTTCGTTTCTTTGTGTAAGCATAAGGCATCCGAAATATTGACGTTCTTTGTGCGGCAATTAGCAGGAGGTGTGCGTCGTAACACAAGGTATGTTGTGTTGCTCGGTTGTTGCGTTGCGTTAATGGCATCGTCGGCATCCGCTATGCCCGATGATGTCTATAGCGGAGCGTCTCAAGAAAAGGTAGTATTCCGCAATGGTCCAACCATCGTAGAAACGCGAGTCGTGGATAATGGTGATTTAGTGTCTTCGCCACCGGATATTGACAGCCTTGGCTATGTTCTTATCGGGTGGTTCACGGACGAGTATAAAACGCAGGCATGGGATTTTAGCGCCGACATCGTAAGTGATTCTACCACACTATTCGCAGGCTGGCAACCCAGCGCCTATTTCGTGTCCTATCATGGTAATGGTGCAACCTACGGCTACATGGAGCCTCGCCGGTATGTGTACGGTATAATGGATACGCTGAACACCAATGAGTATGTACGCACAGGCAGCAACTTTTTAGGTTGGTCAACCTTACCAAACGCTAACACGCCGTCTTTTTTTGATGGTCAGTTGATCATTAACTTAGCCTCAGCGAATAATGATACCGTGGTACTTTACGCCGTATGGAAGGCTATAGCCTATCGCATTCGCTTCATACCCAATGGCGGTAACGGGTATATGAATGACTTGAAAATGTTCTATGGCGTGGACAAGACCTTGCCGGCGAACATCTTCACTCGTTCGGGTTATGAATTTGTCGGGTGGAGTGTACGTTCCATAGGTGGCGCTCAAACGTTTCCGGATGAAGGCATTATTTCCGGAACCATAGCGCAAGATGAGGATAGTACGGTATTGCTGTATGCACAATGGAGCGGAACTTTTTATCGTTTATACTTTGATGCACAAGGCGGTATGTTTACTTCCGTCAAAGATTCCTCGAAAGAGGTGACGTACAATGCGGAGTTAGGCGTTTTGCCGGTACCTGTACGCTTCGGCTTTGGATTTAATGGATGGTATAAAAGTCCATTCGGACAGGGCGAACACTATAATAGCGCCAGTATTTACAATAAAGAAGGCGATGATACGGTCTATGCTTTTTGGTGGTTCGGCATGGTTACGGTCAATTTTGAATGTAATGGTGGTACAGGCGTATCACCGGTGGCGCTGCCGTACGGTAGTTATGTAACCCCGCCTCCACCGCCCGCACGTCCGGGCTATACCTTCGGAGGCTGGTATAAGGACTTGGCGCTTACAACAGTATGGAATTTCGGTATCGACATAGTCTGGTTCAATACGACGCTCTACGCAAAATGGAGTACCCGCCAATACTATGTACAATATCTGCCTAATGCAGGAACGGGTGTAGTGGAAGGCGCTAACATGGCAGTAGAACACCATACGTATGACAGCTCTTTCGCCCTGAGTCCTTTGACTTACACACGGACAGGCTATAACTTCTCAGGTTGGGCAACCAGCGCATCAGGTTATGTGTTGTACGCAGATAAAGATAGCGTAAAAAATCTGAGTATTCAGAACGGGGATACAGCGAAATTATACGCACAGTGGGCAGCAAAAACGTGCGTGATAGTGTTTGACGTGAATTTGAACGGCGGCTTTATAGATATTGTACCTGAATTGCTTGGCGTTGACACATTGAGAATACGATATGACCATCCCTTAGTGGGTGTACCGAGCGCTCGGAGAGATGGTTACCATTTCATGGGTTGGTACACAAATCAGACGGGCGTGGGTAATGTTTATACCGAATCAATGATTTTACAGGATACAGGTACTCTTATTTTGTATGCCTATTGGCAAATATTGCCGGCTGGCATCCCCGTAAACTTTGACGCACAAGGAGGTACTATCACCGGTAATACAACGATACTTACAACCATAGGTAGTGTAGTCCATTCGCTTTCATATATATCATATAATACTTCCGTACCCGTAAGGAGAGGTTATACGTTTGAAGGCTATTATAGTCAACCGTTAGGACAAGGCGCTGCGTATTTTGATAGACACGGGAATCCTGCTCCGGCAGGACGTGTGTGGGATAAAGGCGTAGAGTTCACGCTATACGCTCGATGGGAACCTAATCCCTATAAAGTAGAGTATATTGCTAATGGTGCGGACAATGACGGCGTGATGACCGGCGGTAGCGTACACCTGTACGACCTAACGCAGTCCCTGCGTGTTAATACATACACACGGACAGGCTATCGGTTTGCAGGATGGGATACCTTATTGGCGGGCAAACAGGTAGTTTATACCGATGCAATGAATGTTGTAAACCTGAGCGCAGACAGCGGCTCTACACGTGCTCTGTATGCAGTGTGGATAGGCAATCGATACACCGTACACTACATGGCTTCAGGCGGTATCGGCGACATGAGAGACCAGACTTTGATATACGATAGTATGCAACGTCTGTCTCCGAATGGCTATGTACGACAAGGTTATGATTTTATGGGCTGGCATACGGATTCGATGGGAGAAGTCGGTATCGGTTACAGCGATGAACAGTTGGGCAAACATAACATAACGACACAAGCAGATGAGGTCATTTTACTGTATGCACAATGGCAAGCAGTGCATTACACCTTATATTTCGATGAAGAAGGTGGCACGTTAAGCGGTGCAACGTCGAAAATCGTATGTTTTGATTCTGTAGTGGGCGACTTACCGGTGCCGACACGCTCCGGTTATGGATTTAACGGTTGGTATAGCGAACCCGTAGGCTATGGCACGCGCTACACAAGCGGCACAAAATATCGGAATCCTGAAACAACCACATTGTACGCCTATTGGTTGGGTAATACCCATACTGTGATTTTCAATCTGAACGGCGGTGTGGGCGTATCTCCGATAGCGATACCGGATGGTACGATTATTCCGGAACCGACAGTAATACCGACTAAGGACGGCTATCATTTTGCCGGATGGTATGTAGAAGCAAACTGCAGTACCCAATGGGATTTTGCAACCGGCATGATGTCAAATAGAGATACCTCCATTTATGCAAAATGGGATGAAAATAATTATGTGGTACGCTTTGTGAAAAATGGGGTCAACGTTACCGGTGAAATGCCGTATCAGAATTTTAATTACACCATAAAAGACACTTTGCGTGAAAATAGATATGTGAATGAAGGTTACGACTTTGCCGGATGGTCGTTAAGAAGCGCCGGTCTCATACTGTATTTGGATGGAGATAGCGCTCGTGCTTTGGCACAAGGACACCTTGATACCGTTGATTTATACGCACAATGGTCTGCTAATACCTACAAGTTGATTTTTCATGTTAATGATGGTAATATAGCGCCGTTAGCGGAAATGATGGGCGCCGATACGATGGTCATAACGTATGGTAAACCCTTGGGGCGCATGCCGAGTGTCTTGCGCCCGGGCTACGCATTTAAGGGGTGGTGGTCTAACAACGATGGCACCGGTACTCTTTACGATAATACACAGTTGTGCCTGAGTACGGATGCCGAACAACACGCGTATGCGTGGTGGAGCGACTCTTTGGGCGTCGTGGTAACCCTCAATGGACAAGGCGCTACAAACCCCGGTACAACTCTAATCGAAGATATACGTATCAACACCCCCGTATCGGGTTTTGATGTAGCGCCACAACGTACCGGCTACGTGTTCTTAGGCTATTATTCCGAACCCAATGGCGCCGGCAAATGCTATTTTGACGCTTCACGTCAAGGTATCGGATTTTGGGATAAAACAGATAATTTTACGTTGTATGCAAATTGGAAGCCAGTACGCTATACCGTACACTACAATCCTAATGGAATAGGCGCTGTGGGGTTGGCAGGTGTTGAAGATTACAGCGCTCACATTTACGACTCGCTGAAATTTTTACGTACAGGCTTGTACACCCGTGAGGGCTACTCGTTCGCAGGATGGACACAAAACCAAGCAACTACCATTGTGGAATACAGAGAAGGTCAGAATGTGATGAACCTGACGGTAACGGACAATGATACTGTGGAACTGTATGCTGTGTGGAGCGCTTATGTCTATACGTTACACTATGTAGCGATGGGTGGTGTGGGAGATATGTCGGATCAGATTATGATGTACGGCAATAAACGTCGCTTAAACCCATGCACATTCAGTAGAGTGGGACACGAATTTATGGGTTGGGTTACGGGCGACATCATCGAACAATCTTTCAATGACAGAGATTCGGTACTGAATCTAACAAACGTTAATGATACCATAATTAACTTTTATGCAAAATGGAATGCAAAATACTATACTTTGTATTTTGAAGTAGAAGGTGGTACTATGAGTGGTGGAACCTCTAAGACCGTGCGTTATGATTCCATCGTGGGCGACTTACCGCTACCGACACGTCTTGGTTATGGCTTCAATGGTTGGTATAGCGAGCCTAATGGATTCGGCACTCGATATACAAGCGGTACGCTGTGTCAAATGACCGATGATGATACGCTGTATGCTCAGTGGTCGAATAATACACACACAGTCAACTTTGACTTAGCCGGAGGTGTTGGCGTATCGCCCGTAGCTGTGCCCGACAACACACCGGTTGATCGTCCCCTATTGAACCCTGTTAGATCGGGTTATACCTTTTTAGATTGGTACAAAAATGACCTTCTAACTACATGGGACTTTCTTGCCAATATTACCAAGGATACTTCTATTTATGCCAAATGGCAGGCAAAAGAGATTATCATGCAGTTCGATAAAGGTCATCCGGATGCAGATAGCATAGCGTTTGTAAATCCAATAACAATAATATATGGTGTAAATACAACATTGGCTCAAGGTTATAGTTTGCATGGTTATACATTCGTAGGATGGCTATATACTAATCCTCTATTAGCTCCTATCCTCGACGGCAAAACGTCCATTCTGTATAATTATGAGATGCCGTTTGAATTATCCGCGGCGATCTTTGATGTAGTATCACCCTTACCACAAAAGTTCGTTGCGCAGTGGAAACCCAATAGTTATCGTTTGGCGTTTGATGTCAATAAAGGAATAGGAAGTACGGATCCGACGCTGTTGGGCGATACGATGAATGTGTTGTATGACAGTCCTTTAGGACGTGTACCCGAAGCGCAACGTGTTGGCTACGTGTTTGACGGATGGTATGAAAATAGCAATGGAACGGGTAAGCGCTATGCGGATACTACGGTATGGCGTTCAGAGAGCGCTTTAACGACCGTATATGCGCAGTGGTTACCGGCAATAGGCGCTATACGCGTAACTTTAGACGGTCAGGGTGCTACCACCGCCGGTACAACTTACATTGATGCGACTTTGGATTCCGCAGTCAATGGATTAAACACATTGCCTGCGCGCCAATATCATACATTCGCAGGATACTACGATCAACCCAATGGACAGGGCAAAAAATACTTCGATTCGTTGGGCGTAGGTCAAGGACTATGGGATAAAACCTACGCATTTGTGTTGTTCGCCTACTGGAGACCTATACAATACAAGGTAACTTTCAACGGTAACGGAAGCTCTTATGGTTCAATGGTCGCAGATGAGGCGCTACATACCTATAATGTAGAAGTAGTCTTGCCGACAAATAAATATTTAAAAGCAAGTCACTCGTTTTTGGGCTGGTCAACGAGCAATACCGCAACATCACCTTCCTATTTAGATGGTCAAAAAGTAATAAATATAGGTAGTACAACAAGCGATGTAATATTGTACGCCGTATGGGCAACGGGCTATAGCAGAACGATTACGTTCGATGCAAACAAAGTAAAGGGCAGTAGCTCCACGCCCGTGATAGGTATCCATACAACATTGATCGTCCCCGGCTACCAATTAGGCGTGCTACCAACAGCGATTTGTAATGGCTACAGTTTGCTGGGTTGGTATGATGACTCCATAAATGGACAACTCTATACATCAACTACGGTATGGGATAAAGAAAGCGATACATTGTACGCACATTGGACAGCAAAAAAATATGATGTTGTATTAGATAAACAAGGTGGTACGGGTGTACCTGCATACGTAACAGCGACCTTTGATTCGGCGATGCCGGCAATGACCAACGCCGTACCTGAACGTATTGGCTATACGTTTAACGGTTATTACGATGTGCCCGGCGACACTACGAGCGGCGTGAAATATTACGCCTATTCAAATAAAGATTTGGTATCGGCTCATTCATGGAATAAATGGGATACCACTGCCCGATTGTACGCACATTGGGAAGCTAATCACTATATTGTGCTCTATGATATGGATACCGTAGGAGCCGATATATCAACAATGGCAACACAAGTGATGCGTTATGACTCGTTGTCAGAGCTACGATTGAACAGCTATACACGCATCGGTTATGGATTTGGCGGATGGGCAACAGCATCGCAACAAACAACCATCACTTACCGAGACGGTGAGAGGGTTATGAATCTACACCATCAAGCCGGAGACACCATACGATTGTACGCCGTATGGCTCAGTTCAGGTTATAGAGTACACTTTAATGCAAACCTCGGAATGGGCGATATGCAGGATCAATACATGCTCTACGATGTAGTCTTGCCTTTGTCAACTAATACCTTTACACGAGCAGGATTTACGTTTATAGATTGGGATACGGATTCATTAGGCAGACGAGACCATGTTTTTGCAAACAATGAAAGCGTATCAAATCTAACGAATGTACAGGATAGTGTTATTACGCTCTATGCACAGTGGAACGCCCGCTATTATACGTTGTATTTTGACAGTGCAGGTACTGTTATAGGTAGTAAATCGGTGCGTTATGACTCGGCAATAGGTGCGATGCCAACGTGCATACGTCCGGATATGGGCTTTAAAGGATGGTGCAGTGATTCCGGTTGTGTTGGTACCACCTATTTCGGCACAACACCCTATAAAACAGATGGTGATGATACGGTGTATGCTTGCTGGCTGAACAGCACCGCATATTGGACGGTAACCTACGATTGTCAAGGAGGCTACGGTCCGAACACAGATGCTATCGAAAACGGTCGCCTAATAGATCCGCCGCCACCACCACCGGCACGTCCGGGTTGGTCGTTCAAGGGTTGGCATACAGCGCCGGATAGCTTATCTCCGACTTGGAAAATGCCGACGGATAAAGTCTATAGCAATATGACCTTGTACGCTGTATGGCAAGAAAATAACTATAGCGTACGTTTTATCGGAAATGGACATACGGCAGGCAGTATGCCGGATCAGAACTTCTCTTATACACAACAAGATACGCTATATAGCATTGGATATACACGAACAGGCTATGAATTTATTGGATGGTCGTTGCTGCCCGGCGGACGGATCATTTATGGCGACAATGAGCAAGTGAAAGGCTTACTGGAGGCTGCCGACGATATGCTGATATTATACGCACAATGGCGCGCTAAAACGTATCTGCTCCGCTTAGTAGGTAATAAACCTGCGTATGGTACAACAGGTATTGAAGTAGAGCTTGATGTTAATGTAGTTGAGGTAACTTATGACCAGAAAACAGGATTACTGCCTATAGGAAGACTCAAGGGACATCTATTTAACGCATGGTACACCAAAGCCAGCGCTCCGGAGACCGGTTGTACGGGTACACAGTTTGACTCTGCAACAATATGGCTTTATCCACAAGATACTACGGGCTATGCTTGCTGGTCTCGAGGCGTTTATACCGTAACTTTAGACAAACAAGGCGGAACCGGAGGATATGCCTCTATTATGCCCAGTTTCGGCGCTCTGATGCCAAATTCAGGCTCCAAACCAACAAAAACAGGTTACACATTCTTAGGCTATTTTGATGCTCCGATAGATGGTATTCAATACTATGACCAAAATGCCGGCGTCGGATATTTTAGATTCTGGGATAAAGGAGAGAATACAACATTGTATGCACATTGGCTTGCACATAATTATGTCATAGCGTTTTATGGCAATCATGAAAACGTTGAAGGCTCTATGCCAAGACAACATGTAACTGTTGATCATCCAACGCCGTTGGATAGTAATAACTACACTCTCGAAGGCAAAATATTTGTCGGATGGTCGCAAGATTCGACGGCTACGAAGGCAACGTTCGTTGATCATGAAACAATATTGAATTTAACTACAGTAAATAGCGATACCATACGCTTGTACGCGGTATGGACAAGTCTTTACTATAGCGTGGTATTGAAACCGTGCGGCGGTAGCGGTGGAACGACCGAAATACAGACGCCGCATGGTGGTTTGATGCCAGACGGGAAAAATGCGCCGTATCGCTCCGGTTATACATTCTTAGGCTATTGGGATAATCAAGACTACCTCGGCGACGCATATTATGATAGCGTCATGCAAGGTCTTCGCTATTGGGATAAAACATCGGCAACGGCAGATACTCTGTATGCTAAATGGAACCCGAATACATACGTGATAACTTTTAATGCTCAAGGTGGTAGCAGTTATGCAGGTTATAGCATGTCGATACTATACGACCATAAGATTATTGACGATTTGATGCCTACCTTGCGTTCAGGCTATCGCTTTGGAGGGTGGTACACACCGGCAGAGGGTTTTAGCGGATTGGGTTATGAAATAAAGAAAAACGATACATTCCGTATTGCAAATAATGTTACCCTATTGGCTTATTGGATACCTTACGAGTACGTGGTGCAGTTTAAAGAACATGGCGTCGGCGTTGTTGGCTCAATGACAGATCAAAATTTTGTTTATGGACAACCTCAGTATCTGCAACTCAATAGATATGAACGCATAGGGTATCAAAGCAACGGATGGTCAACAATTATCGGCGATACAACTCCCCAAATAGCCAATGGTGCATTGTTAGATACGTTAATGCTGCGACCTAAAGACACGTTAACTCTCTATGTCGTATGGAAGCCGTTTGCGACAATACTGAATTTAGATTCCACCGGAGGGTATGGCGGTACGCCAAGCGTATGGGCTGTTTATGGGGATTTGCTACCCGAAGATATTGTTGTAGCCCCACAGAAAAAAGGATACGTATTTGATGGATTCTATGATGCAGAGGTGAATGGCACTCAATACTACTCGGCTACTATGCAGGCTTTGCAAGCATGGGATAAAACGACTGTGGCGCCCGTATTGTATGCACGATGGATGCCACAGTATAATCAGATTCGATACGAACTTTATGGCGGTACAACGAATCTCAATATAGATGAAAACAATGTTCCCAGTGGAGCACATCCTAATCCGACTGAAAATCCAACACGTAGTGGATATCGCTTCCAAGGATGGTCTCTGACCCCGGCAGCAAACCCACCGATGAACTCCGCAATAAACGCAGCCGGCGCTTTGGCTATTATCGTAACGCCGGCTAATATTGACGTATGTAGCGATACGGTCTTGTACGCGGTATGGTTGAATAATCAATATCTTATACATTATGTCGCTAATGGCGGTAGCGGTGATATGGTGGATCAACCCATGACGTATGACTATATTTATCAATTAAATACAAACAACTATAGTAGGCTTGGTTATACTCTTAAAGAATGGAACACCGTTGCCAATGGTAGTGGCAGCGCTTTCTTGAATCAGGAATATCCGGTACTAAATATAGTAAACACACATGACACTACGGTATCATTGTATGCACAATGGCAACCCAATCATTATCTATTGTCTTTTGATGTAGGAGCAAGTTCAAGCGGCGGTACACCGGCTTCGAGGACAGTATGTTATGACTCGGTTGTAGGCGCTTTGCCGATACCTGTGAATCTCGGCTACGGTTTTAATGGCTGGTACACAAATTTGATAACTGTGGACGGCGCACTACAAGGAGCCGGCACACGCTATATGGATACCTCGATATATCGTGAGACTGATGCAATAACGCTGCATGCATGGTGGATAGCAGGGTATTTTACGGTGTATTTCAACACAAATGGAGGCGTTGTCTCTTATCCGGTCGCTATGCCCGCAGGTAATGGGGTTTTACCAATAGCCAATCCGACGCGTCAAGGTTACGATTTTGAAGGTTGGTACCATGACAACGAAACGTTTAGTCATAAATGGCTCTTTGCAGGCGATATAAGTGGAGTGGCGGATACCATCCGTCAGGATTCGACGATACACACAAAATGGATAGCTCATACATATACTGTAGCCTACCATGGTAATACCGCCAATAACGAAGGTATCATGACCGCAAGTAACAATGTTCTGTATGGTAGCAAAATTGAACTCAAAGCCAATGCGTATGTGAAAACCGGCTATCACTTTAAAGCATGGAATAGAGCGATAGGTGGAGGAATTGAATCGTACGGAGACAAGGACAGCGTTAGCAATTTGGTAAGTGCACAAGGCGATACGGCTCATTTGTATGCACAATGGGAAGGAAATCTATACAAACTGCGTTTTAATAGCAACGCAACCACAGGGTATCAGCCTACTGTAACGATGTCGCGTGATTCGCAGTATGTTCGTTTCAATGCCCGTGTTGATAGTTTGCCGATAGCAAGTCGTGCAGGGTATCGCTTTGAAGGATGGCATCGTAATGCTAATGGTACAGGAGGCGCTTTATATTCGATACTCAATACCTACAATGACGCTGGAGACCTGACCTTGTTCGCACAATGGTCGCCAATAGGCTTTACCCTATCTTATTCAACCAACGGTGGCTCTAAATTGGCTGATACGGTGGTTCTTTTTGGTAATTCGCTGAATCCTCCGTCACCGACGCGATTAGGCTATAACTTTGCAGGATGGTGCAGTGATGCGGCAACATTGGATACAATAGACTTTTTGTATTACAGAGTTTTAAACTCAGCAATACTGTACGCTGCATGGCGCCCGATTACCTATTACGTGAGATATTATGCTAACAGATCGGCTGCAACCGATACAACCTATCCAAGTACTCATCGCTACAACGAAAGCAAATCACTGAACCTAAATGGTTTTAAACTGCAAGACTATACCTTTATGAGCTGGAGCTTACAACCGATAGGCAACATGCTTGCCTATATTAACGGCGGATCAGTGTTGAATTTGACAAATCAGAACAATGATACAGTTCCTTTATATGCTTTATGGGGACTTACGTCTAATTTGAGAAAATTGTATTTTAATTCCAGAGGTGGAAATACGAACGGTGTGGATTCGGTGTATGTAATTTATGGAAGTCCCGTAGGTCCTATTCCGACGGCAGTACGTAAGGGCTATACTTTTCAAGGATGGTTCGCCGATTCGCTAACGTGGGTAACCCAATATGATGAGAATGTCATCTTTACACAAAATACGGACGTTACGTTGTACGCAAAATGGCAAGTCAATCGCTATCTCGTGAGTTTTGATAAACAAGGCGGCAACAATGGTCTATTCGAAATAATGGCAACGTTCGATTCTCTGATGCCTGATGGCGGGATACCGCCGGAACGTGCAGGGTACGCTTTCATGGGTTACTATGACGGAACAGATAGCGCCCATGCGACACAATATTACTCTAACCAAATGCGCGCATTTGGGGGTAAAACATGGGATAAACCTTTTGAAAGCACATTGTATGCAGTATGGCGCCGTAATGAATATTACATACAGTATGTTAAAAATTCCGCCTTTGCAACCGGTACAATGCCCAACCAAACCATCCTTTATGGGACTATGATCAACTTGGATTCCAACCAATTTAATTACAAAGGATATACATTCAGAGGCTGGGGAATAACTGCAACAACAACCAAAGTGTCCTATCCCGATGCTGTACCCATATTCAATTTGACGAATGTGCTGCATGAGGTAGTCCAGATGTTTGCTGTGTGGAAACCCAACGACTATTTTATAAACATGAATGAACGGAGAGGTAGCGGCGGAACATTAGTTATACACGTTGTCTATGACGAAGATATGCCATCCGGAATGACGGCGCCTTCGAGACCGGGTTATAGATTTAAAGGTTACTATGACGATACGGTAGCTGGCGTGTGCTACTATAATGACCTGATGACAAGTCAACGCACATGGGATAAAGATAGCGCCAAACCATTGTATGCACAATGGGAAGCTATATCCTATACGTTAACGTTTAATGATAGGAATGGAAGCGGCGTAACCAATATTAAGCTGCAAGTATTTTTTGATCAACCCGTAGTCGGCATACCTATAGTCGCTGTTCCCGGATATGACTTATTGGGTTGGTTTACGCAGCGCAATGAACAGATTGCGGAAGGCGAGTTGTATAAGATTGCTGCAGATGATAGCGTAACGGCACGTTGGTCGGCTTGGACATATACGATAGCATTTGTGGATTATACTAGTCCTACGACAGACTACACGTCTATGGGAACGCAATCTTTTACTTATGGTCAACCTCAGTATTTGAGAATGAATATGTATGCACAATATGGTAGAGCATTTGTTGGATGGGGTGACGCTCTAATGGGACCTCTCAAATTCACTAATGGTCAATTAATTGATACTTTACCATCCGTTAATAATCAAACCTTTTGGTTTCACGCCTTGTGGAAAGCCAGTGAGTTTAAGGTGGTGTTAGATAAAAAAGGAGGTGTAGGTGGTTCCGATACGATTACAGCGACTTACGGTCAATTATTGGAAACCGGAGTAAAAGCGCCGACACGTAGAGGCTATGAATTTAACGGCTATCGAAACAGAGAAGGCACAACAGTGTATTACAACGCGTATATGCGACCTATTGAAAGATGGTACAATGTCGATCCCTCACCGGTATTGAATGCTATTTGGCATCCACTAGATAATAGAGTAACATTTGAAACGTATGGAGGTACTACTATTGCGTCTGATACCATTACTAGTGGAGCTTCTCCAGAAATACAAGTGGATATGGTGCGGAACGGTTATTCACTCTTAGGTTGGTCATTGAATCCCATAGACAGCGGTTCCTTAATTAATCCAAATGGGACATCTATATTACAATTATCGGAGATTATTGTGGATACATCCATGACAATTTATGCCGTATGGCAAAGTAATAACTATACAGTACGATTCCTGTCTGGTGGAAATGTTACAGGAAACATGGACTTACAAGTACATTATTACGGACGGTCACAACCATTATCACCTGATTTATACTACATGAAGGGCTACTCTTTCGGTAGTTGGAATACTCAAGAAGATGGACAAGGCGAATCTTTTGCTGATCAACAAGCAGTTATTAATTTGACAAACGTGCAGGATACGATTATTGAACTGCATGCACAGTGGGTCATTGATACCTATAACGTTGTATATTATGCTGCATCCGATGGCTCCGTAGTATATTCTACGGAAAAGGTTACCTACAATGATACGGCGCCCTTTATAAAAGCGGAACGTAAAGGTTATGAATTTATAAGATGGCGCTTGAACACAGGTCAATATTGGGATTTTCACTATGACAACATTAATCAAGATACAGCATTGTACGCAGAGTGGGAGCGATTACCGGCAACTTTGGATATTCTGAATGTTTATATTGGTAGCTCGATTGTTGATATTGGGTTTAGTAAAGATATAAAACATTATAGAATAATACTACCCTGTGATACCTCGCCAATAAGATTTGATGCCTATTCAAATGATTCTTATTTGGCTTATTATTGGGAAGGGAACCCTACGTTGACTACCGTAGTTACGGCGCCAGACCCTCACGATTATACGTTCGTGATACAAGCATTCATACCGGGGTTCCAAGCGAATGATTATACGATAGAATTGGTTCGCCGTTATGACGCAAATGTCATTGTTCGTTATAGAAGTAATATATTGGCTGTCAATTTGAATTCGGTAATCAATGGCGGTTACGAATTTATAGCTTACGAGTGGTATCGAGATGGTAATGCCACAGGGATTGTAGAACCCTATTTGTACTTGGATAAGCTGGATACAGGTGAGGTCATGAGTTCTTATAGTGTATACCTACAAACGCGTACACAGTCCATGATGTCGTGCGAATTGAGAAATATTCAGGCTGTACAAACTGTAGAACTGAATGTGTATCCCAATCCTGTTACGAACGGGTACACGACCGTGGATTATGAAGCGATGTCGGTAGGAGATAAAATCAAGGTGTATGATATGAACTCTATCTTGCGCCGCGAATTTATCGCAACCGGTAAACGTACGTCCATTGACTTATCCGGTCTATCCAAAGGCGCCTATATCTTGAGTGTCGGAGACAAATCTGTCACGGTGATAATCCGATAAAGCCGTTCAATAGCAGAACGTACCTACTACCCGTTTTTATACTGACATACGTGCGTATGGAGTAACTTCTAAGGCGGCAAATTCTCCACGTAAATATTTAAAATAGCCTGCAATGCCTACCATTGCGGCATTATCAGTGGTATAAGCAAGCTTGGGAATAAAAGTTGTCCAACCTAAGCGTTCACCGGTTTCTGTAATAGCGCGACGCATAGCCGAATTTGCCGATACGCCACCGGCTATTGCTATGCGAGGAATCTTTAATTGCGTGGCTGCCAGAATCAACTTCTTTATCAAAATATCAATAATGGTACGCTGAATAGACGCACATAAATCGGCTTTGTGCGTTTCAATAAATTGAGCATCCTCTTTTAACCGATCTCTTAAAAAATACAGTATAGAGGTTTTTAACCCACTGAAACTGTAGTTGTAATCCGCTATATGAGGCTGTGCAAACTGAAATGCCGTGGGGTTGCCGTCGGTTGCTAACTTGTCAATGACAGGTCCCCCCGGATAGCCTAAATTCATTATCTTGGCGCTTTTGTCAAAGGCTTCACCGGCTGCATCATCAATAGTTTGTCCGATAATGACCATATCAAACACATCACGAACCAGCATGATTTGCGTATGTCCGCCGGATACTAATAAACACAAAAACGGAAATTCCGGCGTTACCGTCGTTGCGTCTTCCTTGATGAAATGCGACAGTATGTGGGCTTCCAAATGATTAACCTCAATCAAGGGAATGTTTAAGGCTAATCCCATAGCTTTGGCAAACGAAACACCTACTAATAAAGAGCCTAAAAGCCCCGGTCCACGCGTAAAGGCTATGGCATCCAATTGATTAACGGATAGTCCGGCTTGCGATAATACCATATCTACAACAGGTACAATATTTTGTTGGTGCGCACGCGATGCTAATTCCGGCACGACACCTCCGTAACGCTCGTGAATACGCTGATTAGCAACACTATTGGCAAGCGTATAGTCGTCTCGCAAAAGCGCCGCCGAGGTATCATCACAAGAGGATTCTATAGCTAAAATAATAGACATTGGCGTATCGTGTTAATTTATTTGACGTGATTTTTGTTTTTTTTTGTAAATTTGTACTCGGAGTGGTGTGTCTTTACACTGCAAAGTTAAGAAAAAATAATGATTACGCACAACAAAACTATAAAAAACATCAGTCGGATTTTACTCGGAGCGCTGCTGTGCGTCATAGCGTTATTTATATTGATACTGAATAGCTCCATTATTCAAACCAATCTTGCCAATTATTTTTTACGTAAACAAGCCGACAAAGTAGGCATGACAATCAAACTGCAAACGTTTTATTGGAGTATCTTTAAAAAGAGTATGGATATTCGTAACGTTTACGTCTTGGATCATCACAATCAACCGATGATCAGCGCCGAAAGCCTGACGGTAACTATGAAAACCTTGAATTTACAGCATCTCGCCCTACAAGATTTGAGCTTGAAAAATGCGACTATCCATGTTGTTAACTACGTTGAGGATTCTGCGCCGAATATCTGGTTGCTTAATGCGTTATTTTCACAAGATACGACTACTACAGGCGGTATAATGTTTGAGTGTCAAGATTTTGATCTTCGTAATGCCGAATTTTCTTATGATGACCAACGAATGGCGCAGAAAACAAACACTCAACAAATGGACTTTCACCACCTTCGTGTGACGGAACTTAACATGGGCGCCAGAAACATAAAAATCACGTCCGACACAGTGTTTCAAGCAGATATTAGAAAACTGAATGGTCGGGAACAATCGGGATTTCAAGTAACACAGCTATCGTTGAATGTTAATTTTTCTCATCAGAATATGGCTATTTCGCAATGTGCATTGCAAACATCGGAATCGCAAATAAAGATGACCGTAGATCTTCAAAATATAGGACAATCGAATTTAGTGAATGTAACAGACAAGGTGTTTTTAGACCTTAATATAGACGATTCGCGACTCCAATTGTCGGAACTTGGCTATTTCTATGAAGCGTGGCAAGGCATGCAAGACGTGGTGTCGTTGCAAGGCGTACTTCGAGGGAACATTGCGGATTTTAAGATGTACGATTTTATAGCTTCCTACGGTCAGCAAACACAACTCAAAGGTAATCTCCATGTAGTAGGACTTCCTGATATACACAATACCTATTTTGATGGGCAAGATGCACTATTTTCAACGTCTTTGCACGATATAGAAATGTTTGTGTTGCCTAATAATACCCACGTTCGGGTACCGGACGATTTTAAATGGTCAAACAACATTGTTGTGAATGGTGATTTTAAAGGCTTTTTTGATGATTTTGAGACTGATGCGGTGATACTAACAGACTATGGGCAAATGAACGTACATAGTGTCGTATCAACGATAGATTCGGTACAACGGCAGTTTTCCGGCGTACTATCTTCTCAAAATATCGAATTGGCACGTTTATTTCCCGCACTGCCGGAATTAGGCAATCTTGATATGATGGTACATTTTGAAGGACGTATAGCCGATAATACATTGGTCACCGCTAATGTCGAAGCAAATATTGATGACTTTGAAATAGATAGCCTCCCCTTGCATGATATACATGTATCAGCGGTCTATAAAGACAAGAACTTATCTTTGAATGCAAAAGTTCGAGATGAT
The DNA here is from genome assembly GCA_025999775.1 of Bacteroidia bacterium. GTDB lineage: Bacteria > Bacteroidota > Bacteroidia > Bacteroidales > P3 > BNXT01. Next base: position 16,878 of record BNXT01000002.1, read on the forward strand.
GTGGGAAATGCCGCACTTCAGGGTACTGTGGATTTTGGTGAGCCATTGCATTTTACGCTGCTTGCCGATGTGCAACAATGCGATCTCGTACGCTACGGATGGATTAAAGATTCTGTACCATGCTTAGTAACAACCTTATTGACGTTGGATTGCACTACCAAGAATTTGAATCAAGCCTCGTTAATAGATAAAACAGAAGGTCTTCTGACTATATCCAATACGCAACTTCAACGAAAGGATAGTCTTTATGCAATGACCCGCTTTCTCGCGTCGCAACGACAAACCTCAGATGGCTATGTGTTACAGATTATAAACGACTATTTCACTGCTACATTGAGCGGCTATCAAACCGTATCGGATTTACGTCAGACCGCTCAATACATACAAAATTATTATCAATATTCCTTAGCTCGTTCAATTGATTTTATACAGGGAACCTCCTCGCTATTTACAAATGAAGATGAACACCTTAATCTTACAGAACCTGCGTATGATGAAGAAAATCGACATTTGCATTTTGATGTTTCCGTGAAATCCGTATCCGGATTGGCAGCGTACTTTTTTCCGTTTATCTCATTTCCATACGGCGCTACAGCGACACTCAACTATGTATCCACCGAAAATGAAAAAAACGCATTTGATTTTAATATTCAGATGCAAAAAGCACAATTTAAAACAATAAGCATAGGAAATTTCAAGAGCCAAGGTAAAGGCGTCAACGATCAGTTTGATGTGGAATTAACTGTTCTTGATTTTAACGGAGACAATATGCCCACCATACATCGTTTGCAGGCAAAAGGCGGACGAATTGATAACGTTGTGAATTGGGAAACACAGTGGGATGGCAATGTTAAACAAGCTGCGCTAAAAGGCTTTTTGAAGGGTTCTGTTAATATGCTGCCACAAAAACGTGCGGAATTAGCAATTGTTAACTCAGAAATATATTTTGACAACCATCTGTGGACAATAGAACCTAATAACCAAATTGACTGGGATACGTTGGGCTTACAAATCAAAGAATTTAACTTGCTAAGTAAAGACAATGATGCGGAGCGTCTTAATGTGCACGGGTGGCTTTCTAAAATCGTTAAAGACCCTATTATACTACATTTCGACCACTTTGACATGTCGGTGATAGATCTCTTTACGAAACCCACAAAACTGGATTTCAGCGGGTTTCTGAATGGCGATATTCAGGTGTTTGATGTATTGCAAACACCCTATTTACAAACAGATATACAGATTAACGAGTTCGCTATCAATGACCACCTCTATGGATTGGCAACCTTAGAAACATCGCCTAATCAACAATTGCCGGAAACAGACATCACCTTTAACATATTAGATACTGAAACCGAAGCCCGCTATTTTACAGCCAATGGGTATTACCGCCCCAAAAATCGTCAAGACCGATTTGCCCTTTTTGCAAACTTTTTCGACATGGATTTGTCTTTTGTTAAAAATTATATCCAATCGTTCTCATCATATATAAGCGGGACATTTCAAGGGAATGCGACGTTTGGCGGTAATTTCAAAGACCTCGTTTTTAATTGCCATGCAGAGCCTGTACAAGCACAACTCGGCGTGGACTACCTTAATACGAAATACAACATCCTATCAGGAGATATTGACCTTTCATTGGATTATATCAAGTTTAATAACTTTGTTTTTAAAGATACTATTTTTAATACAACGATGACGGGACAAGGCATCATAAATCATCGCATGTTTTATAAAACGACGCTGGATATAAATCTTAATACTAACAAAACACTGGCATTAAATACAACGTATCTGCAAAATGAGGATTTTTTCGGTACTGTTTTTTGCAGCGGTCCCATTCGTGTAGCCGGCAATATGGATAAAGTTACAATTTCCGGACAGGTGAAAACGGAAAAAGGCACGAAAATACAAATTCCGTTTAACAACAACATTGTAATCACAGAAGGCAATTTTGTAACGTTTGTGGAGCATGCAAAAAAAGATAAAGAAGCTCCTGTACTGCTGGATAACATCGAAACCGACTTAGACGTTGCTATGGATGTCAATATTACGCCGGACGCAAAGATTATTTTCGATATGGATGTTCCGCCTACAACCGGTATTATCAATGCTGACGGCAATGGCAACTTGCGCTTCAACCTCCTCAATACTACGGTTTTTGAAATGTTTGGAGACTATGTGATACAAAATGGGTTTTATGATTTTTCGCTACAAGACCTTATTGTTCGACGATTTACCATTGAAAACGGCAGTACCATCAGTTGGATAAATGGCGAACCCTACGAGGCAATTATTAATTTATCGGCGGTATATAGCACGCGGGCAAGCCTGTTTCCTGTACTTGCTGATAACACTACCTCTTCAGACCTTATTCCTAAGGGGAAAGTAAGCGTGCAAAGTGTGATAGGACTGACCGGCATACTCAATCAACCAACCATCAAATTTGATTTTCGTCTGCCCGGTGTGGACGATGATATACGTGCGCAGTTTCTTAGCTTGGTTACGCAGGATGAAAACGAGCTGGCAAAGCAAACGTTCTACCTCTTGTTGTTTGACGCTTTTACGACCGCCGGTAATACCAGCGATGTCCCCTATTCCGGCGAGAGTACAATCAGCATTGTTCCTACAGGGGTACTAACCAACCAATTGAACAATCTATTGTCTAAGTTAGATTTAAGTTTTGGTACTATCAATCCTGAATTTGGCATCAATCTGAAACCTGAAGACCCCAATAATACGACGTTATATCAATTCCAAATGACTACGCGAATGTTCAATAACAAACTGATTTTTGATGGTAATTTCGGATACGGCGGTACTGCTAAAGTGCAAGACCCTACACTCCCTCCGAACACACAATCGGAGTTTATGACCGATGCCAGCATGGAATACCGTATTAGCAACCACTTGAGCGCTAAGATATTTCAACGACCTAATGAAAAAGGCTCTATTGGTGAGTATTTACGAGGGTTGAGTTTGGGTTACAAAACCGATTTTCAATCCATAAATCAACTCTTTCGGCGGAAGAAAAAAGAACCTGTCGTAGTAACTAAAGACCGCGACTCAATCTAATTTCAGTACTGCTAAAAATGCGGATTGCGGCACTTCAACGCTACCTATTTGACGCATGCGTTTTTTACCTTCTTTTTGCTTTTCTAATAGCTTCCGTTTACGTGTAATATCACCGCCATAGCATTTTGCAGTAACATCTTTGCGCACGGCTTTGATGGTCTCGCGAGCAATGATTTTAGAACCGATAGCGGCTTGTATAGCAACATCGTACTGCTGACGTGGAATCAGCTCTTTGAGCTTTTCGCACATCCGGCGTCCGAAGTTGTAGGCATTGTCAACATGAATCAGCGTAGAAAGCGCATCCACGATGTCGCCGTTCAATAAAATCTCTAACTTTGCTAATTTGGAAGGTTGGTAACTGCTCTGATAGTAGTCAAAAGACGCATACCCGCGAGAAATACTTTTAAGACGGTCGTAAAAATCAAACACAATCTCTGCTAAAGGCATTTCAAACGTCAATTCCAAACGGTCGGTTGAGATATAGGTTTGGTTTTTCAGCATCCCGCGTTTGGCAATACATAACGTCATGATAGCGCCGATATACTCCGACTTGGTGATGACCTGCGCTGTAATATAAGGTTCATCAATATAATCAATAATGTTTGGAACCGGTAAACTTGACGGGTTATGAATATCCAAAGTGTCGCCCTTCGTAGTGTGTACTTTATAGGAAACATTAGGTACGGTGGTGATGACCTCCATATTGAACTCACGCTCTAAGCGTTCTTGTACGATTTCCAAGTGTAAAAGTCCGAGAAAGCCGCATCGGAAGCCAAAACCAAGAGCCGCCGATGATTCAGGTTCAAAAGTGAGCGAGGCATCATTGAGCTGCAGTTTTTCAATAGAATAGCGAAGCTCTTCATAGTCATCGCTGTCCACCGGATAAATACCTGCAAACACCATCGGCTTTACATCGGCAAAGCCTGCAATAGCCTGACTACAAGGGACATTCACGTGTGTGATCGTATCGCCAACCTTAACTTCAGTAGCGGTTTTGATACCGGAAATGATATAACCAACATCGCCGGCAGTCATCTCTTGACGTGATTCTTGATGCAATTTAAGAACACCAATCTCGTCGGCATGGTACGTTTTTCCTGTATTGACAAATTTTACGTGGTCGCCGGTACGGATCGTTCCGTTAAAGATACGAAAATAGGAGATGATACCGCGAAACGAATTAAACACGGAATCAAAAATAAGCGCTTGTAGCGGTGCGGCGCTGTCGCCTACAGGCTCCGGGATACGCTTGATGACGGCTTCTAACAACTCCGGAATACCCAAACCGGTTTTGCCGCTTGCAGAGATAATGTCCTCACGCCTACAGCCTATTAAATCTACAATCTGGTCTTTGACTTCTTCGGGCATCGCACTGTCTAAGTCCATCTTATTGAGTACTGGGATGATCTCCAAATTGTGCTCAACAGCCAAGTACAAATTAGAGATCGTTTGTGCTTGAATGCCTTGTGTCGCATCAACAATGAGTAAAGCGCCTTCGCACGCAGCAATAGAGCGAGATACCTCATAAGAAAAATCAACATGCCCCGGCGTATCAATCAAATTGAGCTGATAAGTGATACCCTCGTGTAAGTATTCCATTTGGATAGCATGGCTCTTGATAGTGATACCGCGCTCGCGCTCCAAATCCATATCATCCAAAACCTGGGCTTGCATATCTCGTACCGATAAAGTACCGGTGTGTTCCAACAATCGATCGGCTAAGGTACTTTTCCCGTGATCTATATGCGCTATAATACAAAAATTACGTACGTGCTTCATGGCTGCAAAGATACGAAAAATCAATGAATAATGAACAATGAATAATAAACAATCTTCAGAGGCTCTCCACATTCCACATTCAATTCAATAGCGCCTCAAAAAAAGATTTAACCCCAATCTGTGTGTAGTTTTCAAAAAAAACGTATATTTGTATCGTAGAAATAGTATTTTGTCTTGAACTAATACAAAACTAATGGCTGAAACTTTTGGAAAAACGTGGTGGGGCAAACATTGGCTACGATCGTTAGAACATGTGGATTATGGCAATCGTTTGCCGCGTGGATCTTCGTATGCACGAAGCGGACGTGTGCAAACTATACAAATTAACGAAAACCACATTGTTGCCAAAGTATCAGGAAGTCGTTCTTTACCTTACCAAGTAAACATTGTAGTACCCTCATTCTCTGAACAACAGATTGATTTGTTAATGGACAAAATCATTGAACGACCGGCGCTGATTTCTAAGTTACTGAATCGTGAACTTGACCCTGCTATTCTCAACATCGCAGAAGAGAATGGATTGAAAGTCTTTCCAAAACAGTGGACGGATTTTAAAATGCAGTGCTCATGTCCTGATTGGGCTGTGCCTTGCAAACATTTAGCGGCAGTCATCTATATGTTAAGTCGCGAAATTGACAATAATCCGTTTTTGGTCTTTGAGATGCATAACGTAAATTTATTGAAAGAGTTGAAAAAACGCGGGGTTTTTATCGCCGACCAAACGAAAACGGAAATACCATTGCTTCGCAATATACTGAAAATAAACAAGTCAAAAGCGATAAAACGTAATGCTGAGGCAGTGTATGAGAGAGTTGATTTCTCACAACTGCAAAATATTTCAGAAGCCTTAGTGCAACTATTACCCGATGCACCACCATTTTATCCTTCCGGAAATTTTCGAGAAAAATATTCTGCACACTATCTTCGTATTGGTAAAGAAGCCTATCGCATACTTGACAAACGATTGGATATAAATTCGGTTTTTCCTTCTTTATCTGATAAACAATGCTTAATAAATCGTTCTACTTTGAGTTTTACAATTGACGCCAATAACGGTCTGCTTGTCCATGGTGAAACTCATTCGTTACATAAACTTGACCTATTAATCCCTGCACTTTACAACCTAAATCCTGAACATTTGTTTGATTTTGAACCTACGGTTGTGGCGTTTCATCAAATTCTTTTTGCCGCTCTGCACTTGTTGGCAAACGGAATGGTCATTCCTCAAATTGTTCAGTTGGACAATAAGGATTTCATAGTCCGCTGGTTGCCTGCTACCATAGACAATCGGGCAAAAAAAATAGTCGAAAAACTTGCTATAATATTGCCTACGGATATGTTGCTAACTAAAAAAACAGTGCGCAACAAGGAACAGCTACTACCCATTGAAAATCAAACGTCGGAATTGTTGTCTATTTTCATCAGCAAGATAATAGGATGTTTGTCAAAGCCATCCGGCGATTTGTACGAAGATTTATTTTTTAAAAACAAGTCTTACAATTTTGGTGCGGTTGCTGAAACCGCCTTGAGTGGCGGTATAAAAGTTTGGTTAGACCGTTATTATCTTACCGCCGAAACCTACAAACCGGTTATTATCGTTTCGGAATTACCCAACGTCGAGTTTGACGTCCAAATAAGCATTGAAGACAGCGCCAATCCTGACCATTTAGTTATTCCGTTGGAAAATATTTTAAGGCAGAAACAGTATGAAAAGCAGCGTTTTAAGATATTGCAGGGAGTTTCGCTATTGACGCCTTTTATCAGAGGCTTGGATACCTACATCAATATAGGTGGAGAAGCGCCGATTCGCTTCAACAACAGCGAGTTTGCGCCGTTCTTGATGAATGTACTACCCGCCATCCGGTTGCTGGATATAAAAATCATGCTACCGAAAGCGTTGCAGGAATTACTGCATCCTAAAGTATCCGTGAAATTGAAAAAAAGTCAAGAAAGTCAAGGCTTTTTGCGTCTTGACGAGTTGCTCTCGTTTGATTGGCAAGTCGCCATTGGCAATCAAACGCTTTCACCCGAAGAATTTAATAAACTAATGCGCAACGCTTCACGCCTTTTCAAATTTAAAGAAAACTACATTTATGTGAGCGATTCCGACATCGAAAAGTTGCATAAAGTTTTTACAGATACTAAAACGTTCAGTTCCTACCAATTGTTACAAACGGCTTTAGCGGAGGAATACGAAGGGTCGCCTATTGTACTGACGGATGAGGTGAAAGATTTAATTCGTGAACTCACCATGACTGGAGATGTTTCATTGCCACAAGGTTTGAACGCTAAACTTCGACCATATCAACAGCGTGGCTTTTCGTGGATGTATCGCAATAGTCGTATCGGATTTGGCAGTATCATTGCTGACGACATGGGGCTTGGAAAAACGCTACAAGTTATTGCGATTCTATTAAAACTTAAGGAGGAAATAGCCATTGACAAGCATCACAAGGCATTGGTTGTGGTTCCGACCGGCTTGTTGACCAATTGGCAGGCGGAAATCGAAAAGTTTGCACCATCGCTTTCGGTGCACGTTTTCCATGGTACAGCGCGTGATTTAAAGCGCTGCGAGGCTGATATAATGTTAACAACTTATGGCGTAATTCGCAGTGATGTTAATGTGCTCAAAAAGCAAACATGGCAAATAATGGTTATTGATGAGGCGCAAAACATCAAAAATAATAACACAGCGCAGTCAAAAGCCGTAAAAAATATTCCGGCAAACATTCGTATTGCCATGAGTGGTACACCCGTTGAAAATCGTTTGACAGAATTTTGGTCAATCATGGATTATACAAATAAAGGGTATCTTGGAACCATAAAAACGTTTAAAGAGGATTATGCCAACCCCATTCAAGTGTTTAACGATGAACGGATAGCTACTAAATTTCGAAAAATAACCGCACCTTTTATGATGCGACGCATGAAATCGGATAAGACTATCATTTCCGACTTACCTGATAAAATTGAACAAAATCAATTTGCACAACTTAGCAAACAACAAGTAGCGCTATATCAACAAACTATGAAAGCGGCAATGGAAGAAATTGAGGGGTGCAAAGCGACTGACAGTCAAACACTGTTTAAACGACAAAGCTTAGTATTGCAAATGATATTGGCATTGAAACAAATATGTAACCATCCTACGCAATTTTTGAAAAACGCACAATTTGAGGCTGCACTTTCGGGCAAAACGGAGTTGCTCTTAGAACTCCTTGATAGCATCCAGGAAAGTGGCGAAAAAGCGCTGATTTTCACGCAGTTTGCAGAAATGGGTAAATTATTACAACGGTTTATTGGTGAACGGTTTCATGAGACTCCGATGTTTTACCACGGTGGTTGCACTATCAAGCAGCGCAACGAGATGGTCAACCGCTTCCAACACAATCACGCTGACAGAATTTTTATTCTCTCACTTAAAGCTGCTGGTACGGGCTTGAACCTAACTGCCGCTTCACACGTCATTCACTATGATTTATGGTGGAATCCTGCCGTCGAAAACCAAGCCACCGACCGTGCCTATCGTATTGGTCAAAAGAAAAACGTGATGGTACACCGCATGATTTGTAAAAACACCTTTGAGGAACGCATTGATGAGATGATTCAACAGAAAAAACACCTCGCCGACATGACTGTCGCCAGCGGCGAAAACTGGATTGGAAAGTTGAGCAATAAGGAATTGAGAGAGCTATTTGGGTAGAACTATCGTTGAGGATGATGTCCTGAAAACAATGGAGACTTATCTTAAATACTTTTCAATTGTCTGAACCAGGATTTCTTTTGTCTGAATCCTGCAAATCTTGATTCAGACAATTGACCGTAGAGACGTAGCATGCTACGTCTCTACCAATCACCCTTCACCCTCAATTATTCATTATTCCAATCACGGTTCAGACAACAAAAAAAGGGAGGCGCTTTTAAGCAACCTCCCTTTTCTTGTTAAACAAACCAAACTATTTTTTAACAAATTTTGCAGTCTTCACTGAGCCGTCTTCGGTAACAATTTTTACCAAATAAATACCGGCGCTTAGGCTTTCTACAGGCACTACGACGGCGTTTTCAGTAGTAATGTTGTGTGTCAACACGGCTTTACCGGCGAGGTCGAACAAGGTTACCTGGCGGATGTTGCGACCCTCGATGGTAACGGCTTCCGTGGCAGGATTCGGATACATCCGTATCACATCAATGGTTACAGGATTGATTGCTGAAGGTGTACCCGCTTTGGTGATCGTTACGATATACGTAGCGGAGGTGCCGTCTTCAGCGGTAACGACGTAGTTCACAGGATTGGTGAAATCGTTCACGGTTACACCGGACGTCTGTACGCTATCATTGACCGTTACCACAGCGCCGTCGCTGGCTTTGAAAGTAACGGCGATAGAATCGACATCCAGAACGCTCGTAGTAGGCAGTTCAGCAGAGATAGCTAAAGCGGTGATAGTAGCGAGCGTAGTATCGGTACCGGCTATAACCGACATCGCCGTGATGTCGTGATCAGGTTTAGGCGAACGGATAGAGAACGCGTAGCTTGCCGCTGAAGTCAATGCTTGATTAGTCGTCTCTTGTTTAACAGCGCCTACCGGTACGTTAACCGTGAGTGTAGCATTAAATGGCGCAGTGAAGTAAATACGAGCCGAGTTACCGATGCACTTCACGCTATCTACAGTGGCTCCGGCAATGGTAATAAGGCTGAGATTGTCGGCTTTGATACGCTTGTTGAAGCGTACATCCACCAATCCTGTAGGATTTAAACCGCTATCTAAGGTCGGGTTGAACCAATGTGAATAGAACGGCGTTACATCACCTGCAGGAACGGTTTTAATTACTTCAATATCGTGTATTTGTCCGCCATTGGCTACGGTGTTGAGGCTGAACGCTTTGAGGTCGGAACCGGTATAGTCGTAATGAACAAGTTTGGCATTCGGCAAGTTCACCGTGCCATCAGTACCAACACTATCAAGACGTAAAACGCCGGTGTTATCGCTCAACGACAAGATACGTAGGTTTGTACCGCCATTATTAATGCCATACATCAATTTGAACGGACCTTGGAAAGCAGGTAAAGTCGTTGTTGAAGGATGATTGTTCATAGTTACACGTCCCCATGATAAACCGATATCTTGACCGACATTGCTATTGCTGTTGTAGCCGTAAATTTGAATGGTACGATTACCATTTATTGTGCTGAACACGAAATCATCAATAGTCAAAGAAGTGGTCGGGTTAATGGTGTAATCTAAACGACTGCTTGATACATTATTACTGATAATACTGTCGGACAATGCAACAAAGCGTGGTGTTGACCAGCTGGTAGTAGCAAAGTCAGTGTAATAAACAACATCTTCTACGAAGCCTGTCGTTGCCGGATCAAAAGCTAAATTCAGTAGGAAAGCGGCGGCGGTTAAATTCCCGTATCCATCGGTGAATAAACCGGCGGGGATAGTCAGTGTTAAAGCATCTGTGCCGTTCCAATCGGCAGCAGTGTAATCAATAGACCACGATAGCCCGTTGCCTGCCAATACACCGAAGTTAGCCGGCGTTAGACCATTGAACAGCACCGGATTCGTACATGAGCCATTGATAGAGACTACTTCGCTGAAATTTAGCGTGATAGTACCGGTTCTGCTTACGGCTGCGCCCTCTATTGGCGTAGCAGTGAAGGTCGGAGCTACAACATCACGAATAAAGGTTACGGTATAAACCGTATTATTTGCGGGCGTAGCGGTTTCTTCAACAGTAACGGTTACCACCGCAGTATCGTTTACGAAAGTGTTGCTGCTGCCGCTAACCGGATTTAAAGTTACCGTTACGTCGCTGGCAGCTACTGTTGTGGCAGCTACTACAGGCGTTACCGTAGCATCGTTAGCAAGCACAACGGTGTAGTTTGTAGTGTTGGTATTGAATCCGTTAATGGTCGTGCCAGCAATAGTGAGATCCGACAATTTGGTGGAAACGGCGGGAGTGGCGGTAGTTACCGCATCTGCCCAAGTCGTAGCCACACGAAGTCCGCCGAATAATACTGAATATACAACAGAACCATTGCCACGTATGAGTATGTGAGATATTGTGGTTGCGTCGGCTGTTGCTAAATCAAGAGGCATATTAACGGTTACTGTGGGCGTTGGTTCGGGTTGTCCGGGAATTGGATCAACAAAAAGCTCCGCTATATCGTTGTTTGATCCCGATACGATGGTGTATTTGAGTACAAGAAGATGAGGTACATTTGCCGGATACTCTGTAGCAGTAGCGTCCCATGATACGTCAGCTACGGTTCCAATGTTTTTTACAACCCCGAACACTAATTGACTACTACTGCTTCCTTTCTTCACATAGACACGCGGACGGATGGTAGTACTATTCTGAGCAAGCCCTAAGATTGGTATCCCGCTTGCGGCACCCAGCGTGTCTCCTTCAAATTTTGCCATATACGCGAGATAAACAGTGCCCGGAGTATTTACGGCAGACGATAGCGGTAATGAAAGCGTGTGTGTTGAACCGGCTGCGTGAGGAAATAAGACTGTTTGTCCCACGCCAGAATGAATGTAACTTGCCGATGTGGTCAGAGTTAACGGCGTCGCTACAATGGTTGGATCTCCCACAGCTCCAGCTGTAACAGCGTTTGACCATGGTGATTGTCCGACAACCGTGCCGACAGTGTAAGTACTCAGATCATCGTTCAAAAGGACTTGAGCCGAAGCTGATTGTCCGGTAAAAAGCAGCGCTACGCTTAGTAGTAGCAGGTTTTTAAGAATAGTGTTTAGTTTCATAGCGTTTTATTTTTATGAATTGGTATATTGGTAAACCAATTTGGTTTTTGCAAAGATACAAAATTTTTTAAAAAAAAACGAGTTTTTTTTTAAAAATTGAGAATTGAAAATTGAGAATTGAAAATTGAGAATTGAAAATTGAGAATTGA
>BNXT01000003.1 GCA_025999775.1 Bacteroidia bacterium
ACATAAAAATTTGGGTAGTATTTTTACGAAAAAAATCGTAACTTTGCCCTATATTTTTACGGAAAAGAAAATTATGGACTATTTCAAAAGAAAAATTGACTACGCATTGCTTGAATGGAAAAACGACAGACGGCACAAACCGCTGATGTTGCGCGGTGCGCGGCAAATAGGTAAAACTTCTGCGGTGCGTAACCTGGGCAAAACGTTCAAATATTATGTGGAACTGAATTTTGAGGACACAGGGCAGAAAATTAAAGATTTGTTTCAGGCAGGCAATTCGCCTAAAAACATTTGCGAAAAACTGTCTGAAATAGTTGATACGCCAATAATCGCAGGTGAAACACTGATTTTCTTCGATGAAATACAGGAACATCTGCCTGCGCTGTCGCGTTTACGTTATTTCTACGAGCAATATCCCGAACTTCACGTTGTTGCGGCAGGTTCGCTGCTTGAATTTGCGATGGAAGAAATACCTTCTTTTGGTGTTGGCAGAATTGAGACAATGTTTATGTATCCGTTTTCGTTTCGAGAGTTTTTGCTCGCACAGGGACGCGATATGTGGGTTAAACTCATTGCTGAGGCAACGCCCGAAAAACCGCTTTCGGAAGGTGTACACGAAAAATTAGTTGAGGCGCTGCAAACATTTTTGATAATCGGCGGAATGCCCGAAGTGGTGTCGGAATATGTTACAACGCACGATTTATTGCGTTGCAAAAATGTGTTAAACAGTTTGCTTGTTATGTTTCGCAATGATTTTGCTAAATACAAAAAACGTGTGCCTGCGGCTCGAATTAACGAAGTGTTTACAGCCACAGCGCATCAGGCGGAAGGCAAATTTGTATATGAACATGTTTCGCAAAATCTGAATAACGAGCAGGTTAAGTCGTCGTTGCAACTTTTACTGGATGCGGGTTTGTGCTACCAGATTACGCATAGTTCGGCAAACGGCGTTCCGCTCGGCGCTAACATAAATCCGAAAATTCGGCGTATAATTCCCTTTGACACAGGGCTTTGTCAGCGAATTTTGAATCTTGACGTTTCGCACATTTTGCTTTCAAACGACATGGACGTAATCAACAAAGGCGCGATTGCTGAAATTTTTGTTGCCTGCGAACTCAAAAAAGCCGCCTCGTGCTACACTGATGACGAACTTTACTGTTGGGCGAGAGAGAAGAAAAATGCAGCTGCACAAATTGATTTTGTTGTTCAGCAGGGGCAAACGGTTGTGCCAATCGAAGTAAAATCGGGCAGCAGCGGCAAAATGCAAAGTATGTGGATGTTTTTGAACGAAAAAAAATCGGAATACGGAATCCGTACTTCGCTCGAAAATTTTGCGATGTACGATAAAATAAAGGTTTATCCGCTGTATGCAATCGGAAATGTTGTGTAAATGTCTGGTTTTGCCATGTTACGCTCGTTAATTGAGTGTGGAGTGTGGGGTGTGAAGTGTGGAATTGAGAAATTTAGGAATGTAGAAATAAAATTCCCGTAGGGAAACGAAGTTCGGCGTTAGCCAATATCTCTCGGTAGAAAAAATGAGTCACCACCAACCCGCTTGCCGTTAGGTAAGCGACTAAATCAAACGCTCAATTGTCTGAATCAGGATTTACAAGATTTTAGGATTTGCAGGATTGGAAATAATGAATAATGAAACCTCCCGTTAGGGAGGTGATGTTGGTAGAAAACGTACCATCCTTGCCTCTAAATTCCGTAGGAATGGCATGTAAATCAGCTATTCTAACGGTTTTTACAGGTCATCCCTATGGGATTTTCTTTTGATGACAACGATTTTTCTACCAACATTTTGTCCCTAACGGGACATGAATAGCACCTCAAAACATTCATTATTAATTGTTCATTGTTTATATCACGAGCGTAGCGAAGTGATACCTTACCGCTAAAAATCGTCGCACAAAACCCTGCAGCTTGCGCAGGGGTGTGCGACTGTTAATTGTCAGAATCAAGATTTACAGGATTTTAGGATTTGCAGGATAATACAGAATTGAGTGTTGAGTGTGGAATTGAAAAATTTAGGAATTTAGGAATTTAGAAATTCCCCTACATTGTTCATTATCTTAGTTACGGCATAGTAGATTTTGCGTTAAACGAAGAAGTTTGTAGAGGCGCAAAAATGCAAACTGTTTGAACAGGCAAAGCCTGTGAGTTTTTGCATTTTAGCCTCGTAAAACTGCGTAGTAGCAAAATATACTCAGCCTTGATTTTTTCTTTTGTTACTTTTCTTTTGTATCAAGACAAAAGGAAAAGTAAAAATAAAAAGACTATTGATAAAATAAAAAGCCAAAAAAGAAAAGCCTGTTCTACTAAAATCACACAATTTCATGGAGTCTTTGTACCAGCGTATCTAATTGATCGTAATTGGAATCGATTGTTATGGTAGCTCGATTGTAGTATATCTCTCGTTCAGTCAGGTGCGTTTGTATCTTTTGTAAAACAGCCTCATCCGATAAGCCATTGAGCAAAGGGCGTTGTGCAGCCGCATTCTTGAAACGATTGTACAAAGTTTCGACATCGGCTTTCAAATATACCGATACGCCGTGAGATACAATCCAATTCATGGCATCACCATAGCAAGGAAGCCCGCCGCCGGTGGCAATGACGGTATGATCGATGTCCTTGAGACGCTCCAATAATTGACGCTCTTTCAAACGAAAAGCGGCTTCCCCGTGTTGCTGAAAAAACTCCATAATAGTACACCTACACTCGGTTTCGATGTACTTGTCGGTATCTAAAAAATCATAAGCCAACTGATGAGCAAGCCGCTTCCCAAGTATCGTCTTACCGCTAAACATATACCCAATTAAAAAAATATTCACAACGGTGTGGAACTACGGTTCTATTATCGGATATGCCTCAAGAAGTGGAAGTGTGTCTGTTTCAGGTTCGAGAGTGATACCTAAGAGCGCTTGAACGTTAATAAAATCCTTAGCGATGAACGCCTGTGGATACGAATTCTGGATAAATTCGAGCGTTTGAGCCGCTTCCAATCGGGTACGAAAATCACCAATGTTGACCTTGAAATTAGGCGCTTCAAAACGCATATAACAAGCTATATTGGGAAATTTTTCTGCAAACGTTGCTGCCGCTTCAGTGGCTTTCTTTCTAGAGCTATTCCCTGATTCCGAAAATATGTTAATCCGAAACCCAGCATAAGGTGCTGTTTTGTTGTGCTCAATGTGACTTTGTATCAAAGTCGCAATACGAGGGTCTTCTTTTACAATGACAACCTCATTTTGTGCTCGTAAAAACGGTACGCTGAGAAGTATTAACAGAATGATAACCGTTTGTTTCATAGTGTTTTGAAATTGTGGTTCAATAGTTTGGGATTAACGCCAACGACCGGCATAACAGCCTCGTTTAACAGGTGTTGCGCCGTAGTGCCAATCAATAAACTGGTTGTAAGAGCCTCTTGTTCCGTCATGGTAATTAACATAGCAGCATTGACCTCATTGGCATAATCTAAAACCGTAGCAACCGTACTACGCCCTTGGCGTTCAATGACGGAATATGAAATGGATTGCTCGGATAAAAAGGAACAAAAACAATTCAGATTATTGTTGACATGCCGTTTGACAGCCGAAAGATTCGACGAATAGAGGCACACCAAATGTACTTGAGCATTGAGCGCTTTGGCAATATGACAGGTTACTTGTGCTTTTTGGATCGTGGACGATGACGAATCCACAGGCACAACGATAACATCTGCGGCATCGTTGTAGTTGTAATGCGGACGTATCGTGATTACAGGACAGTCGCATTGCATTACAATAGATACCGCATTATTACCGGTATAACGTCGATCGGAACTATTAAATCCGTGTGTTGCACAAATCACTAAATCAATATCATCGTATTTAGCTTGATTGGCTACTTCGTAATCCACATGTCCTTCACGAATGCGGTACCCAATTTTTTGCGAAGTGAGCAAAGGTTTGTATTTGTCCACTAACATATCCAAGCGTGCGACCACTTTAGCTTTAGTGGCTTCAGACGATATTTCCATCATATCATCCCTATCCTTGGAATCATTAACCCAAATCAAAATGATCTCCGCACTGACTTTATTCGCTAAAAATACGGCATAATCCAGTGCATACAGCGCATTTTGTGAAAGGTCTATAGGTACTAAAAAAGTTTTCATAGACTTAATACCTATTTGAGAAATCCAACGAGTTGGTTCAAAATAGGGTGAAAATTCGGTGTTAATTTCAGCGTTTTGCTTAATTCGTCAGCATCAAAATTGCCGATAGCGACCGTACCAAGACCTTCGGAAGCGCTGTAAAGATAAATGTTTTGCGACACATTGCCGGCATCGGTACAACTGTACTTGAATTTGGTGTTGTCATCGTATTTGCCCATTTTGTCGTAATTACTTACCAAAGCTAATACTACCGGCGCTGTAGCGGCGATGGATTGACGGCAGAACACCTTGCGATGATCGCCGGATACTTGCAATTTAAGTTTGTTTTCCTTCGGTAAATATTGGTAAACAGCGTCTTTCAGACCTACAAAAATGATGATCTGTTGATTGTTACTTGCGGTCGGAGCGGTCATACGACCATCTTCGCGATTGATGCCGGAAGCAGCCCATAGCAGATTGGATAGCTGTTGTAAACTTAGTTCTTTTGCGGAATAGGAACGTTCGGTTTTACGATTGTTTAACGCCTCCATTAAAGGCTTTCCGCCATTTTTTTGAGGTTGTGGCAAAGTGATGTCTTGAGCCATTAAACTTACAGCAAAAGCGGCAGTAAACATAGTGAGTACAATTTTTTTCATAATGAATTATTATTTAAAGTTATTAATTGGTTTTTGACTAAATATTCAACAATTTGGATTGCGTTGGTGGCGGCGCCTTTCCGAAGATTATCAGAGACCACCCACAGGTTTAGGCTATTGGGATTGGAGAAATCGCGTCGGATACGTCCGACAAACGTGTCATTTTTCCCTTCGGACAAGAGTGGCATCGGATACTTGTTGTTTTTAGGGTCATCGTAAACAATAATACCCGGAAAATCATTAAGTAAACGTACAACATCCTTGAGATCAAAATCTCTTTCAAATTCAATGTTGACAGCTTCGGAATGTCCGCCTGTAACAGGAACACGCACGACGGTTGAGGTGATGCGCATCGCCGGAGATGACAGTATCTTGCGGGTTTCATCCACCAATTTCTGCTCTTCCGTAGTGTAGCCATCCTCGTTAAACGTTCCTCCGTGAGGAAACAGGTTTTTATGAATCGGGTAGGGATATACTTGTACCGCATCTCGTCCGGCTATCTCGTCGTGCAACTGCTTGACTGCCGCAACACCCGTTCCGGTAACGCTTTGGTAGGTCGATATAACTAAACGCTTGACAGTATAAGCGCTATGCAACGGCGCTAACGCCATGACCATCTGAATCGTGGAACAATTGGGATTGGCAATAATTTTAGTATCTTTTGTAATAGTGTTGGCATTGATTTCCGGCACCACCAAAGGTACATGGTCGTGCATACGCCACGCCGACGAGTTGTCAATCACAAAGGTACCTACGGCTGCAAATTGCGGAGCGTATTGCAAAGATGCGGAAGCGCCTGCTGAAAATACAGCGACCTCCGGCTTCATGGCTATAGCGTCTTCTACAGATACTATCTTACGAGGCTTTCCAAAGTAGTCAATGGTTTTACCCACCGAACGCGACGAAGCCACAGGCACCAAGTCAACCGTCTCATACCCGTATTCTTCTAACACCTTGAGCATCACGCTGCCCACTAACCCTGTAACTCCAACAACTGCTAATTTCATCCGTTTATTTAATGTACATACTATTACACGATGCAAATATACGTAAATTTTTGAAAATGCACCTTGTAATTCAAAAAATTATTACTAACTTTGCATCTTGATTTTATAAAAATCAATGACAACGTAGTTAGAATTTGAAATCTAACTTAACTGTAACTATTGAAAAAATTATTGTATGGCGACACAAAAAACAATAAAAACCACACCGCAACCTGCCGCTAAAAAGGCAGCAACAGAGCAAAATACCGTGAAATTGGATTTCGCTTTTGGACGAGAAAATTATATCATTATGTTTGCAGGCTTGGTCGTCTTATTTATCGGCTACTTGTTGATGATAGGTGGTGCAGATGCCGACCCGACAGCGTACAGCGACCGCATTTTTAATACGCGTCGTTTAGTCATAGCGCCCATCACGATTCTTTTGGGATTCGCTATCGAAGCGTACGCTATCATGAAGAACCCTACGGATAAAGAAACGGCGCAACGCACTGAATAGGATGTTTGTATGGAATGGTTTGAAGCGTTACTATTAGGGCTTATTCAAGGGCTTACGGAATTTTTGCCGGTGAGCAGTAGCGGTCATTTGGAGATAGCTAAACATCTGTTAAGACTACAGTTGACGGACGATTTGACGTTTACAATCTTGGTTCATGCGGCTACCGTACTGGCTACGGTTGTCGTTTTTTGGAGCGAGTTGCGCAAATTAACCGTTGGCTTACTGCAATTCCGTCTCAATGTGGAAACTTATTATGTTGGTATGCTTGTTGTATCGATGATTCCGGTAGGCATTGTTGGAGTGTTATTCAAAGATGAGGTAGAGGCTTTGTTTGGTAATGGCTTGACGGTAGTGGCATGCGCTCTGCTTGTAACCGCCGTGTTATTGCTGTTTGCATATTTCTACAAACCCAAAGAGCGTAAGCTGACGTTCACGAGTGCATTTATCATCGGCTTGGCTCAAGCGGTAGCGGTGATTCCGGGCTTGTCGCGTTCGGGAACAACCATTGCTACAGGCTTGTTGTTAGGTAATAAAAAATCGGAAGTAGCACAATTCTCGTTTCTTATGGTGATTGTTCCTATCTTAGGCGAATGTCTGCTTGATGTTATGCACGGCAGTTTGACGGCGACGAACATTCCGGTGTTGTCGTTGATCGTGGGCTTCGTAACAGCGTTTTTGTCAGGCATTGTGGCTTGTAAGTTTATGGTGGCGCTTGTAAAAAAAGGAAAATTACTGTATTTCGCAATCTATTGCGTTGTTGCGGCATGCGTGGCTTTCTGCTTATAATTTCAGGTAATGTCGTTCGTTGATTGTGCCGCAAAGACAGACTTTACTGTTATATTAGGTTCGCTATCACCGGCTTTGCAAAGTATTTGGTTTGTGCCTCACATCGTGGTTTATGCAATAGCCTACACGCTTGCAACAGGCGCGGTAGTGCTATCTGTGTTAGCGATGTTAAGCAAAAGAAAAGAACGGTTGCCCCATCGATTTAAAACGATTGATAGACTACTACTCTGGTCGATAGTGTTATTATATTCCGGAATGTTGATTGGAGCGGTATGGGCAAAACAAATCTGGGGTGACTTTTGGCTGTATGATACGAAAGAAACATGGGCATTGATAACCTGTGTTAGCATGACGATTACGTTATTGGTACGCAAGCAGTACGTTTTACGTTACAAATTAGCAACAGTATGTTTGTTGATGAGCTATATTTTTTTACAAATGTGTTGGTATGGCGTCAATTATTTACCCAAGCATTGGCTGAATTTGCATCGGTATTTTTGAAATAAAGCTTTCAGAGGTCGTCATTGCGGGCTTGCCCCGCAATCCCCCTGCGACAGAATTGAGTGTGGAGCTGTCGGTCGTTGAGCGTAGTTGAAACGACCTATTCTGTCTGAAAGGCAAGATTTCATAAGTTTGTCCTCAAAGACGCTACGTAAAATACACACTCCATACTCCACACTCAATTCTATAGCACTTAAAACTTTTTTTTAACCTTTTTTTGATAATAGTTGCATAATTCAAAATTAAAGTGTAAATTTGCATTGGCATTGCAAATTTACACCAAATAGATATAACACTATGATTTACAGAGAGATAGAAAAGGTATTATTTTCACTTTTACAGAAATTTCCTGCGGTATCCATGACTGGACCTCGACAATCTGGAAAAACTACGCTTGTGAAAAATCTGGGTAGTGATTACACTTATTTTTCACTCGAAAACATTGATACACGCGCTTTTGCCGAAGAAGACCCACGCGGTTTTTTGCGTTCGGCAGGTGAAAAATTTATTTTAGACGAAGTGCAGTATGTTCCCGCACTATTTTCTTATTTGCAGGAAATTCTTGATAATTCCACCCAAAACGGCAAAGTTATTTTGCTCGGCTCGCAAAGTTTTTTGATGAATCAACATATTTCGCAAAGTTTGGCAGGCAGAGTAGCCCTTTTAAAATTGTTGCCATTATCGTATTCTGAATTAAAAAATGCAAATCTTGCCAACGAAAATATTGTACGAAATCTGTTCACCGGCTATTATCCGCGATTGCATAACGAAAACATTGAACCTCAATATTTTTTTCCAAACTACATAGAAACGTACCTGCAACGCGATGTTCGTTTGCTAAAAAACATAGGGAATTTGACCACTTTTGTCAAATTTATCAAGCTTTGTGCGGGTAGAATCGCAAGCATTGTCAATATAACTTCACTTGCTAACGATGCTGATATTTCGGTAAATACAGCAAAATCGTGGCTTTCATTGTTGGAGGCAAGTTATATTCTGTATTTTGTGCAGCCCTATTCGGGTAATGTTAATCGCCGTTTGATAAAGTCTCCAAAACTTTATTTTTACGATACAGGCTTGGTTTGTTCGCTGTTGGGTGTGGAAAGCGAACAACAGATAGAAAATTTCTATCTAAAAGGAAATCTGTTTGAAAATTTTGTTTTTTCCGAACTTGTAAAGTCTCGATATAATGCAGGTTTGCCTACCAATTTTTATTTTCTGCGCGATTCTAAAGGCATTGAAATTGATTGCGTTACGGAAAAACCTGATAAATTAGATTTTATTGAAATAAAAATGTCGGCAACGTTGTCTTCTTCACATATTTCCAACATTAAGTCTTTGAAACCCCTTTTCAAAAAAACTGAAGATTATGTAATTTATACCGGCGAACAAGATCCTGTTTATCACGATGTGAAATTCGTTAATTGGAAAAATATTTCGACTATAATAGGTTAAATCTATTGCAAAAAAAACTTGTTCACCCAAAAAAAATATCGTACCTTTGTAGTTGAAACGATCACAAATTAAGACCGATGGCACAAAAACCTACTATACCAAAAGGAACACGAGATTTTTTACCGTTTGAGATATTACGACGGAATTACATCTTTGATACTATACGAGGGGTGTTTCAACAGTTTTCATACCTGCCCATTGAAACGCCGGCGATGGAGAATCTGAGTGTTCTGCTTGGAAAATACGGCGAAGAGGGCGATAAACTGCTATTTAAAGTGCTTAACTCCGGCGATTTCAAACCACAATGGAGCACAGATTTAGACGCACAACAGTTGAGTTTGGCTATTTGCGAAAAAGGACTACGCTACGATTTGACCGTCCCCTTTGCGCGTTTTGTAACACAACATCAAAATGAAATTCAGTTTCCATTTAAACGCTATCAAATACAGCCGGTATGGCGTGCCGACCGTCCTCAAAAAGGGCGCTATCGCGAATTTTATCAATGTGATGTGGACGTTATCGGCAGTCGTTCGCTGACTAACGAAGCAGAACTCGTAAAGATTATTGAAACGGTCTATAATAAGTTGAAAATCAATGTCGTAACGAAGATTAATAACCGTAAAATCTTGTCCGGTATTGCCGAATATATCGGCTATCCCGATCAAATCATTGATATTACCATTGCTATTGATAAACTTGAAAAAATCGGATTAGACAAGGTTATTGAGGAATTGCAAAGCAAAAACATTCGTACGGATGCAATACAAAAACTGACGCCTATCTTGCTGCTTTCCGGCGATTATGATGCGAAAATAGCAGCGTTAAAAACGGTATTAGCCGGTTCGGATATTGCACAGCAAGGTATTGCCGAAATTGAGCAACTATGGCGCTACCTCCGTTTGATGCAGGTTACGATGCCCTACGAGCTGGACTTGTCTTTAGCGCGCGGCTTAAACTACTACACGGGCGCTATTTTTGAAGTAAAACCCTTGGATACGGAAATGGGTAGTATCTGCGGTGGTGGTCGATATGACAACCTGACCGGCATCTTCGGTCTGAAAGATGTATCCGGCGTAGGTATATCGTTCGGCGCTGACCGCATCTATGATGTTATGGAATCTCTGAATATATTCCCTAAAGAGACAACGCATTGTAAACTGATGTTCGTGAATTTTGGCGAAACAGAATTGAACTTTGTATTGCCTATTCTGAATACTCTACGATACAATGGTATTGCTTGCCAACTGTACCCCGATGCCAACAAGCTACAAAAGCAATTTTCGTACGCGGATGCCAACCAGATTCCGTTTGTGGCAATGATTGGCGAAACGGAAAAACAAAATGGCACACTTTCTTTGAAAACTATGCAGACAGGCGTGCAAGAAACACTGACTGTGGAACAATTGATACAGAAAATTACAACCCACGCATGATTCGTTCAATGACCGGTTTTGCTAAGCAAAGCCAGATTTTACCCATAGGTAAAGTAATTATAGAGTTTAAATCCCTCAACTCCAAACAGTTGGATTTAAACTTGCGGTTGTCGTCCCTATTTAGGGATAAGGAATTGGAATTTCGGCAATGGCTAATACCTCGTTTGCAACGTGGAAAAGTGGATGTGGCGCTGGTTATAGATCAAGACCGTTCACTATATCCCTTGATTGATGAGGTTTTACTCAATAAATACATCGTTTTTTTGAAACGTGTTGCGAACGATAATGCCTTACCAACGGATGAACTCCTGTCAACGGCTTTGCGTATGATGACTACGAATACCGTTGATATATCCGTTACTGATCCGATTGAAGCGGACGTTTGGCAACAGGTACTTGCGTTGAGCGAGCAAACCTACCTTGAATTTGATACGTTCCGATGTGAGGAAGGACAGGTATTAGCACAGGATATGCAAATGCGTATTCAAACCATAGTGCAAATGCTCCAACACGTTGAACCGCACGAACAAACACGCATTCAAGCAATAAAAGAACGGATACTCAATAATTTTGGAATGATCTTTGAAAATGCCGCTGTTGATTACAGTCGTTTAGAACAAGAGCTATTTTATTATCTTGAGAAATTGGACGTTACCGAAGAGAAAGTACGACTACAGAAGCATTGCGATTATTTTCTTGAAACTATGAATACCGATTATGTCGGTAAAAAACTTGGGTTTGTGGTGCAGGAAATCGGTAGAGAAATCAATACTTTAGGCTCTAAAGCGAATGATGTACATATCCAAAAAATTGTGGTTGGCATGAAGGACGAATTAGAAAAGATTAAAGAGCAATTAGGGAATATCCTATAGGGGCGCAGACCTTTATTTTCGTCCATGCTGCCCCCACATGAGTTTTTGTTGGAGCGTATGGAAGAAATTAGATTTGCGTTGTGGTTCATTATCCATAGTAGGATCAAAATGAATGGTTTGTACGGTGAACGGCGCTTTACAGAGTAGTATAGGGTTAGGACTTTTCACTGTCAGTTTGTTGGAATCCACAGTCAAATGGTAGGTTTCTGCGTAGGGTACGATTTTAATAACGCTGGTATCCGCAATAACTACCGGACGTGTAGTGAGGGCATGCGAAGCAATAGGCGTTAGCACAAAAGCCGCGGCATTAGGAACAAGAATAGGTCCTCCGCAACTAAGATTGTAAGCCGTAGAACCGGTCGCCGTGGATAAAATTAACCCATCACCATAGTAGCGATACAGCAGACTATCATCAATAAATACTTCCAAATGTAGCATGGTGGCTTCCGGCGCCTTGAAAAGCGTAACATCATTTAATGCAAACGGATAGACAAGGTCAAATTGGGGTTGAACTAATGAGAGCAAATTGCGGTTTTCGATGTAATAACGCCCGCTTACAAGATGATGAACAGCATCTCTGACATATTGAGGCTCAATGCTTGCCAAAAAACCCAGAGTTCCAAGATTTAAGCCTACTACAGGGATGTGATTATCTCGAATCAATGGTATAGTTTGTAAAAACGTGCCATCACCACCTAAAGAAATTAAAATGTCCGCTTGCGCTACTAACGACGAATGGTCGTTAAATGTTGGATAGTCCAAGGCAAGATTGTAGGCGCGCAGGTTGGTTAATAAAGGTGCATAAAACACAACGTGCAAATGGTGTTGTGCAAGAGCCTCCAATAACGCCTTGAGGTGTACGATGTCTTTTTGTGCTATAGCACGACTAAAAATACCGATATTAGGGATTCCGGTTTGCATTTGTAAAAACTTTTGCAAATTTACATAAAATTTCCCAATTACACACAAACAATGAATAATTAACTTGTACTCTCCATCGCCGCCCTGACGCAACCATATTCTACCAATGTATCACGCAATCGCGTAAGGTCGGGGGTTTGCGTTCCTTAATGCTTTTCTAATTTTTTTTGCCTTGTTCGTCCAAAATACACGCAAATATGCTATCTTTGTGCACGTCAAGACCACATGATTTGTCCATAAATCCAGTATTTAATTGTTCAACATATAGTTAATTAATGCTACAAAGATAGCATTTGTACTTCGAGTACGGAACAGGTGGGATGTTCGGTGGTCTTGATTTTTATCGCACGCACTTGGAAATCTCAAAATTTTTATGTACTTTTGTACTGCAAAATAGTCTATAGTATGAAAACATTTGCAAGTGATAATTATTCGGGTGTTCATCCACAAATTCTGCAAGCCCTTGTTGACGCTAACCATGAGCACGCCGTAGCTTACGGAGATGACCCTTTAACAGCGAAAACTATCCGACAATTCAAGGATCTCTTAGGCGAGTCGGTTGAGGTTTATTTTACGTTTATTGGGACTGCTGCCAATACCTTAGGACTGAAAGCCCTCACGAACCAGTATAATGCCATCATCTGTACCGATACTGCGCACATCCACGTTGACGAATGTGGCGCTCCGGAACGTTTTTTAGGTTGCAAATTGATAACTATACACTCTGACGACGGCAAATTATGTCCTACGGACTTAACGCAATTTGAGTCTTTATTTGGATTTGAACACCATGTACAACCTGCTGTCGTCTCTATCACGCAACCAACAGAATTAGGCACGTTATACTCAGCTGAAGAAATCAAAACGCTCGCCGATTATGCGCATGCACGTAATATGTACTTACATGTTGACGGCGCACGCATTGCCAATGCCGCTGCAACACTGCATCAATCGGTGAAATCGTTTACCTTCGATTGCGGCGTTGATGTTTTATCGTTTGGCGGTACTAAAAACGGCATGATGTATGGCGAAGCCATTGTTTTTGCAAATAACAAGCTATCCTCTAATTTTAAATACATCCGAAAGCAAGGTATGCAGTTAGCTTCAAAGATGCGATTTATCGCTGCCCAGTTTTCTGCTTATCTCAGCAATGATCTGTACTTACAGATGGCTGGTCATGCCAATGCGATGTGCCAATTATTGGTAGAATCGCTCCGTACAATTCCGGACATACACATCACCCAAAAAGTAGAGGGTAACGCCATTTTTGCGATCGTCCCGCCGGAGATCATAGCGCCCTTACAACAGCAGTACCCATTTTACGAGTGGAATACCGAGCGTCACGAAGTACGTTGGATGTGCTCGTGGGATACTTCTGAGGAAGATATTAAGGCGTTCGTCAGCGCCCTTAATTTCTGTTTGAATCGGCAATCAGTGTCTTCAAATAGTTGTTAAAATCAGTTTCGTTTAGCAGTTGTTCCACGTTTAGATGTAAGCGATAGCGCCAATAATGATTGGGATTAGCAGGATTGTTGATACGTTCGTTTTGTGGCGTTTTTGAGCGCAGTGTAGTACTTGTTCCTAATAAATCCTGTATAGGGAATATTGCCCAAATAGAAGGCGCTCTCAAATGTTGTTTGATGATTTGTTCAACAATATCGGGTGTACATACGGCAGGGGCATCGCCAGAGGCGTGGAGTTCGTCTTGATAGAATCGTTGTCTTGTTGCTTCATCTTCTTCCCACCATCCTCGAATCGTACTCATGTCATGGCTACCCGGACTACACACACTGAGATACGGGGCACTGCAGAGATCAGCAAAGTGCGAGGTCTGTTTATTGGGCATACGTTGAATTACCAAACTCAGTATTTGCAATTCGTTCATCACTTCAGGCACGGTAATAGGTACCATACCTAAGTCTTCACCACACAATACTACGTGTGAGGCAGTCTTGATAGTACTTAGTTTTTTCAGTGCACCGATTTTCCAAAATTCATTATGACGGCAATAGAAATAATCATCATAAATACGATTTAGCATGTTGGCTGTGTGGCTATCCAAGTCTTTGAAAGAGCGTGTGAACTGCATCGAAATGCGTGGATGAAAACACCCTTTTTGTTGCTCGTCCTCAATAAATAAGACCTCTTCCAGAAGACTAAGCAGAGTATCTTTCAGAATGTTTTTTAAGGGCATTAGCTGAGTTGATGTAAAGGCTTTCTCTATCGCTTTTTGGGTCGCATACTTGGGTTTAAATTCATAAAAAGTATCCTGAATTGGTTGCAAAAAAGCGGACTTAACAAATGCAGTATGGTTGCCAAACAAATTGAGTAAAAGCTTTTCGGGAATATAAGGTTTACAAAAACGATTGATATTAAAAATTAGCCCTCTGTTACGCAGTTCATCCGGAGTAAACGGCAAAGCGGGTGAAAAATGCCCCAAGAGTCCACGAGTACACCCCATTGGAATTTGCCAAATCCTAAAAAAGCCCAAGATATGGTCGATTCGTAATAGTTGGAAGTAGTTTTCCATGGTTTTAAGGCGCAATTTCCACCATTTGTAGTTGGTACGTTCCATAGCATCCCAATTATAGGTTGGAAAGCTCCAATTTTGACCTGTTGTGGAGAACGCATCGGGAGGCGCTCCGGCTTGTGCGTCCATGTTGAACAAATCAGGAGCTGTCCATGTTTCTACACTATGACGGAACACACCAATAGGAAGGTCTCCTTTGATGCTAACACCTTGATTTTGAGCGTGCTGTTTGGCATCCGACAATTGACAATGTAAATGGTATTGTACATAGAGATGGATGTGAACATCTTCGGAATGAGCCTGCATGTAGGCAGTTGCTTTCGTCTTGCTGTAAGTAGCAAGCGTTTCCCATTGGTTGTAATCGACGGTTTTGTAATGGTCTCGCAGTGCACAGAATACTGAATATGCGTCCAACCATGATTTATTGTTGGCATAAAAATCCTTGAACGCCGTACTGTCTAAGGTCGCAGCGCCGTTACGTTTAAAAAATAATCGTATATAGTTCCATTTTTCAACAATGACCGTATCGTAATCAATGTCTTGTAAAGCGTTCAATCGTTTACACAAGGCATTGTAGGTTGTTTTCTCTTTAGGGGTAAAATTGCCTAAGGCGGCAATATTGAGATAGATAGGATGTAGCGCAAATGTAGAAATGGCGGCGTAGGGACAAGCATCCTTGTGGGTAAAATTGACTGTTGTATCGTAGATGGGCAGTATTTGTATCACTTTTAAATTGCATTGAGCCGCCCAGTCTGCCATCTGTTTAATGTCTGCAAACTCACCAATACCCATACCTTGTTTTGTACGAATAGAGAACACCGGTATCGCCACGCCGACAGCCTTGAACGGCGGTCGCCACACATCGTCAAAAACTTGCAAGCCCGTACCGGACTTGAGAACACCCGTTCTGTCGGAATGAAACAACTCCCCAAAATAACTGTTATCATGGTCATTCACGACGATGTAACGGTAGGTAAAAGACTTGACGGAGGCGGGCAAGTCAATGTCTAAGCGCCAAAAACCATTTCCATCGTGGAACATATAGGGGGCTTTTTGCCAATCATTTTTGCCTAATTGCACAAGACTTCCAACAACTTTGAGATTTTGCCCATAGTTTGTTCGATAATGAATGTTGAATCGTGCAGTTGCCATAGTTCCTGATTTTTCTACAAATGTACAGATTTTTTTAGAAACAAGCAAATTAGGGTTAATTTGGGGTGCATTTCAGATTGTCGTTTTCATCTATCCCTGACGGAATTTCGAAAAATGATTATCCCCTGACTTTGACAATGCGTCATCCTAAACGGTTTTCCACAAATTTTCATCAAAAAGCTTGGCGATAGACTTGTGTTTTGGGGTTAGCAGCATCGGAACAATATTATCCCATTTCTTTACTTTATCGCCTGTATGCCAAGAGGCGCCATCCATTGCCATGACTACCCGATAGTGGCTGTAAACAGATGAAAATTCATTCATGAATATAGTCATGCAGTCGCTGTTGGCATACGGAAGAATCAGCGAAAAGTTTTCGCCTGTTTCCAGACAGGCAGCCGTATAAGCGTATGTGTATTGACGTATTATTTGATTGCCCACCAGCGCCCTACAGCCTTGGGGTACCCAACAGGACGCTATATTGTCTATTCTGCCAAAACGGGCTTCGTCCTGAAAAAACAATTTTATGGGACGTTGGTCTTCCTTGTCTTTGAACTCTTTCAAATGTCATCATACATCTGGCTTCACGACGACCTCCCCATGTTTTATTTTTTCGCCATTCATCTCCAAATTTATTGTAACTCTGTATAATACGATATATTTTGCTGACGTTAATGCCTAAAATACGGGCAATTTTTTCGGCTTTTTCAATTCCACACTCCTCTCCGACGGCTTACGACTTTGTACAAACAACCTGACCATTAAATTTCAAATTGATGGTTTTATAATAATTCCATTCGGATTTACGAATACCATATTTGTAGAACCATTTCAACCGTTGAAATTTTTCTTCGAGATTGTCAATTGCGCCAAATACAATAACTTGATTATTAATTTTAGAGACGATCTCGTATTCTCGGTTTGGTAGTACATATATTTGGTCAATAAGCGCTCGTAAAAATTCATCGGCATCAATATGGGAAGCTATGGCATATATTTCTTTCAATAGCGACGTTTGTTTTATAGAGTCCTTGTCGTCGTCTAAAAGTATATTTTGATTTATCTTAACAGGTTCGTCAATAGCGCCATTAACAATCATCACACGTGCAGCAAAGTTTTTTCGGGTTGCCATACACGTACCGGCTTTAGTAATATAACATTGCTGATGTTGCCGCGTTTCAATGCGTGCAATAGGTTGATGTTGCTCAATATCAATACATAAATTGCCGTTAATTTGAGAATATACTTGGACATCCTTAATGGCAGAATTAGCTCGCAACGCCTGTTCGATAGTAATCGTACTAATACCATCCAAGACTTGCCCAATAGGCTGTAACTGCAATCCGTTCAACGCCTGATCAATATCTTCGTTTACAATAAACACCTCTACATTAGCTGGTCGAGAAATCCGGATTTGAATATCGTTGCATAGACGTTCACGATGTTTTTTGTTACACATAGTAATTCCCTGAAGAATCAATACCAACGCCACAATCAGCGCTGCGATAATGCCTATTTTTTTAGTTTTCTCATTCATAGGTGGAAAAAGCTTTGGTAATAGGCTCAACATACGCGTCAATATCGCCGGCGCCCATTGTAAGTAATACTTGTGGAGTTTGCTCTTTAATCTTCATTATAAGTTCCGATTTATGACATAATACTTTATGAGGACTCGTGCATTTATCTAATAACATTTGCGACGTGATACCGGGTATAGGTTGTTCACGTGCAGGATAAATATCCAACAAAATAAGATTGTCAAGTAATGACAGACTTTTGGCAAAATCGTCGGCAAAATCACGTGTACGTGTGTATAAATGCGGTTGAAATACACCTACAATAGGTTTATCTTTCAAAAAATGTTTCAAGGACTGTATCGTAGTTCGTATTTCATTCGGGTGGTGTGCATAATCGTCAATATACATCAGCTGCGGAGTATTGATACGAATATCAAAACGTCGATACACCCCTGTAAATGACGCTAACCCTGTACGAATCTCAGTTTCGGTAGCGCCCAATGACAGCGCTACTGCCATAGAGACAACCGCATTTTCAACGTTATGAAGCCCCGGATAGTGCATCACTAAATCATGAAACGTGCCCTGTGGCGCACAAAAATCAAAATGATACGCCCGATGGTCAACACGAAGATTCTGCGTATAGTAATCCGCACGATGATCATCCAAATGATAATAACGACATTGTTTGTGCCGTAATGGTAATTTATACTTCACAAATACCGGTTGCGATTCCGGTACAAGATCAGCATAGTCTTGAAAGGCTCTCTTAATAGCCTCTGCATGCCCATAAATATCCAAATGGTCAGCATCCATAGATGATACCACCGCCATATCGGGATGTAATTTGAGGAACGAGCGGTCAAATTCATCGGCTTCCACCACCATAGGAGCATCCGTAACATCAGAGATTAACAAATTACTGCCATAGTTTTTGGATATACCACCCAAAAAAGCGCTTGTTTTCTTAGGCGTTTGATTGAGCAGATGTGCGGTCAGCGTGGAAATAGTGGTTTTGCCATGCGTACCTGCGATGCCAACAGCGAAGTGCGATTGTGTGATAAGCCCCAATAACTCTGCCCTTTTAAGCATCGGTATGGATTTGTTCTGCAAAAATACAAACTCCTCAAAATCCGCAGGGACAGCCGGCGTATAAACTATAACATCTACCGTAGGCGGGATCTTCGCTATATCGGCAGTATAATGGATGTGCATACCCTCGTTTTCGAGTTGTTGACACAAAAGCGTCCGTGTACGGTCATAGCCGTAGATCTCTGCTCCCTGCGAGTGCAAAAACCGTGCCAGAGCGCTCATCCCAATGCCTCCGATACCCAAAAAATAGGCTGTTCTTATGTTGGCTATCGCTATCACTATGTGTTGGTTTTTGCTATTTTCAACACGATAGACGCAATGGTTTCAGCCGCATTGGTTTTGGCTAAAGTGAGAATATTCGTCATGAGGGTTTGTTGTTGTGCTTTATCCTGTAACAGTTGGTACAACGTAGGGGATAGCATGGTTTTCGCATCTTTATCGGCAACCATCAGCGCCGCATTTTTTTGTACCAACGCCATTGCATTTTTGGTTTGGTGGTCCTCCGATACATTGGGTGATGGTACTAAGATACAGGGTTTACCGACTACGCAGAGTTCCGAAATGGACAACGCTCCGGCGCGTGATACAATGACATCCGCAATGCTATAAGCTAAGTCCATCCGAGCAATGAACGGCATGATACGAATACTCGGACTTAAGGCAAGCGATTGTGTAGCATTGGCATCCCAATTTTTTCCGGTTTGCCATATCGTTTGAATACCGGCATTATCCAACTCTTTGATCATTTGCAAAAGGCTTTCGTTGATAATCCGTGCGCCTAAACTACCGCCCATCACTAAGAGCGTTGTTTTATGGTCTTCCACATTAAAATACGATAGCGCTTCGCTGCGTTTGTCCGACAAGTTAGAAATATCTTGACGGATAGGATTACCTGTGAACACTATTTTATCAGCCGGAAAAAACCGTTCCATTGCATCGTAGGCGACACAAATTGTTTGCATTTTAGGCGCTAAAATCTTATTGGTAACACCGGGGAACGAATTTTGTTCTTGTATAAGACATGGGATATTCATTTTCGAGGCTTTACGCAAGATAGGACCGCTGGCATAGCCCCCCACGCCGACTACAACATCGGGTCGAAACGTTTTCAAAATTTGCTTAGCCTGTCGCAAACTTTTCCATAATTTGAACGGAAAGCTCAGGTTCTTAACCGTCAATCGCCGTTGAAACCCCACAACATCCAAGCCAATGATAGGATAACCCGCTTCCGGCACTTTATCCATCTCCATGCGTCCTTTAGCGCCAACAAACTGTATCTCTGCTTGTGGATTTAGTAGCCTAATAGCATTGGCAATTGCAATTGCCGGAAAGATATGTCCACCTGTACCGCCGCCGCTAATAATGATTTTCATGAGTTATTTTATTATGTTTCCAAATCATTTCTATACTAAAAATAGGGTTTGTCTTCATTCAGTACTTCCATTTGTTTACGGATGGATTCTTCATGAATAGCCTCGAATACGACTTTCATAAAATCCGCGCTCATTCCCAGTATTTGGGATTGCTTAATGCGTTTTTCTAAAATCTCGCCATAACGTCTGGTTTGATATACCGGCATTTCGTGTTCTTTTTTGTACTGTCCAATTTCTTTGGAAATACGCATACGTTTAGAGAGACTATCCAATATTTCGTTGTCTATGTCATCTATTTGTCGCCTCAATTCCGTTAGGTTTTCCGTTGTTTGATTGGTATTACGAATAACCAAAGCGCTGAGGATATGCGCCAATGTATCGGGCGTAATTTGTTGGTTTTTATCGCTCCATGCGCTATCCGGTTGATAGTGCGCTTCAATGATCAGTCCGTCATAATTCAAATCCATAGCCTGTTGTGCCAACGGAGCTACTAATTCTCGTTTTCCGCCGATATGACTGGGGTCTGCAATCAGCGGCAAGTTAGGAATACGTCGCTTTAATTCGATGGGTATAGACCATTGCGGTATGTTGCGGTAAAGCTGTCGTTCATAGCTTGTAAAACCTCTATGAATAGCGCCAATACGGCGAATACCGCTGTTATAAATACGTTCGATAGCGCCAAGCCATAGTTCTAAATCGGGATTGACCGGATTTTTTATCAATACTGCGCCTTTAAAGTCTCTATCTCGCAAGGCATCAGCGATTTCCTGTACGGCAAAAGGATTTGTAGCGGTTCGGGCGCCTATCCAGATGATGTCAATACCATACTCTAATGCTTTTACGATATGGTCTTTGGTCGCTACTTCAGTAGCGGTGTACATACCTATTTCACGCTTCACCTTTTGTAGCCATTCCAATCCTTCCACGCCAACGCCTTCAAAGCCACCGGGTTTCGTTCGAGGCTTCCATATACCGGCACGAAACACGCAAACACCCTTAGCTGCTAATTGTTGAGCAGTAGTCAGTACCTGTTCTTCGGTTTCTGCACTACAAGGTCCCGCTATAACAAAAGGTCGCTGATCACTAACGCCGGATAGTAAAGTAGGCTCTAAATCCATAATCTTTATGTACTATTGGGCTTTTATAGGTTCTATTGCCTATTGAATAACCGTTATCGTGCCTGTTTTTTCAACGACATCCCGTCGATAAGTGATTGTAAACTTGTAAACATACACTCCGGGCGCTACCGATTCACCATTGTGAGTACCATCCCAACCTTCATCAAAGCTGTGACTCTCAAAAATTTGTTGTCCCCAACGATTGTAAATAACTAATTGATACGTTTTACGGTAATCTTGATCACCAATGGGTTTGAAGACTTTATTGGTACCATTAAGACTGATAGCATTGGCGAAGTAAACAGCATTTCTACACGGATTTACGGCAATATCAATGGTTTTAAGATCCGAGCATCCATTGTAGCCTGTATCTGCATATATCATCACTCCATACGTTGTATTTACGAGAGGTCGTATCTCAACCGTATCGCTCACTTCGCCAATTAAGGGGTCCCACCATGCACAACTCCGCCCGCCAGTAACATACAATTCTGTGGATGTTCCTTCGCATATTTCTAAACTTTTACTGTTAGCACGAGGCTCAAAAGGCGGTACCTCAACCGTTATATTCCGTTCGACATAACAATTAGTATCCGATCCATACACATAGACAGTGTATTCAGTCGTATCGTCAGGATTATCAACAACTACATTTGTATCTATACCATCAAAACGGCGCTCTGTACCATTTCTTGAAAGTCCTATCCAATCATAACGTGCGCCATCCGCCAATGAGTAAAGTTCGACATTTCCGCCACAAACCGCGTCCGTAGTCAAACAAGTAATAGCAGCGCTCGAGTTTGAGATTACTTTTATTTCCACCTCTTTGTAGCCCAAATATTGTGGCGATGCCCCATTACTGTCCGAAAAATGTACTCTATAAAAAGTGGTCACACTTGGCGTTACTTTTATCCATACTGTACTCCCCTGCAACTTTGTCCGTGATCGTAATAGTGTAGAATCACCTGTTGTGTCCATTATATAGGCATCAAAAAAAACCTCACCGAAAAAGCCGGTGTTTACTGCTATAGAATCTCCGCACGACACGGTAGTAACCGCCGACCACGGATACGCTATCATCCTATTTGTATCCCCCGGGATGTTTTGCGCAGACAATCCGTGCCATGCCCCAAGAACACAACACAAAGACAAGTAAAAAATACTATGTTTTATAATTTTTTTCATAATCTGACTGCAAATTTACATAAAATTTTGGAATCATACAATATTTTTTTTGTATCTTTGTAAATATTTTACAGTTAATATCAAAATATGGCGATTAAATATCAGTACAATAAGACATCCCTCAATGAGCTAAATCGGCAATTGTCAATGCGCGTTCGTTCGTTGCCTACTATCAAAAGCAAGGAGTCGGCGTTGCGTGCGGAGGTGAAGCGCTCGAAAGAGAAAGCCGAAGTCTTGTACGAACAGCTGAATAACCAAATACAATCCTACGAGCGCATTGCTGCACTGTGGAACGAATTTGACCATCGCCTGCTTGAAGTTAAGGATGTAGAGCTAAGTATGGTTAAAATAGCCGGCGTACAAACCCCAAAATTAGAGCGTGTAATCTTTATCGAAAAGCCTTTTAGCCTCTTTAACCGACCTTTTTGGTTTCCCGATGGTATTAAAATCTTGAAGTCATTGGTACAAATTGGCATTGAGAGCGAAATCTATTATCAAAAGATGCGCGTATTAGACTATGCTCGCAAAAAAACCACGCAAAAAGTAAATCTGTACGAAAAAGTGCAGATACCGGGCTACAACGAAGCTATTCGGAAGATTAAACGTTTTATGGAAGACGAAGACAACTTGTCAAAAGCTTCCCAAAAAATAGTAAAAACCCGTCAACAAGCTCCTGCCGTATGATAGCAAAAATGAAGAAATATACGTTCCTGGTGCATACAACCAATTTCAAACCCTTTTTGGATCGTCTGCAAGATGTAGGCGCTGTGCATCTAACACAAACCGTTTGTAATATTGAAGGCGAAGAAAAGAAGATTTTTAATTGGCTGCGTCTGTGTACCGAGGCTATCGAACGTATATCACAGTACCAAAAAGAAAAAAACTACGTTACACACCACATTCGTGACGATCGTAAAGCCACCTATATTCTAAAAGAATATCAAAAATACGTGCAGGAATTGAACATCCTTGAAGCAGACATTCAGCAACGCGATAAAGATTATTTCGATTGCTTACCATGGGGTAATTTTGACCCTGAACTTCTGCAAAAACTGCATGCCAATGCCATAAATCTACAGTTTTTCTATTGTGATAACGTTCTATTTGACCCTCAATGGCAAGCGTTGTATGACTTAGAAATCATTCAGCAAACAAAGCAAGCTATGTATTTTGTGGTTGTAACCAACGGAAACGACAAGGTCATGTTAGCAGCCAATGAAGTAACGCTACCGACTATTTCCTTAGAGCGTCAACTGAAAGAACTTGACGATTTAAAAGTTCGTCGTGCCACCATCAACAAGCATTTTAAGGAGTTAATCCCTTATTTGCCGACTTTGGAAGCTGAGAAGTTACGATTGATGAATGCCTTGACATTCGACCGTGCCGAACAATGTACAGACTCTTCATGCGACGACCAACTTCGGATATTGACCGGGTTTGTGCCCGAAGAAAAGGAAACGGCTCTAAAAGCTATGTTAGAATCCGACACAACCTACTATTTCGAGGAAGCGCCTTCGATTGAAGAGGATATCCCCATACTGTTAAAAAATAACCGCTTTACGAAACTCTTTGAGCCTATTACCAAGATTTTTGCATTACCATCATACGCCGAATTAGACTTAACGCCATTTCTTGCGCCATTCTTCATGTTGTTTGTCGGTTTTTGCGCCGGCGATGCCGGTTATGGATTACTCTTGGTAGTGGCAGGAATTTTCGCTAAACGCAAGGTATCGGCGTCGTTCAAACCCTTGGTTTCTTTAATACAATGGCTTGGCGTTGCGACGATCTTGTTCGGTGTATTGACCGGAACATTCTTTGGCGTCGAATTGGTCAAAGTGAAGGCTTTATCATTCGTCAAAAACTTCTTCTTTAACCAAGATAGCATGATGGTCTTGGCGCTCGCATTGGGAGCGGTACAGATCGTTTGCGGAATGATTCTCAATGCTGTAAATGTCGCACGACAACACGGTGTCCTATTCGCTATCGGAAAAATCGGCTGGATTGTACTCTTGTTATCAAGTGTTGTAACATTCGGATTGCCAATGCTCAATATTGTGCTTATCTCGACAGCCCTTTATGCCCTTTACGGATTGATGGGACTATCGCTCATAGCCATCTTTTTCTTGAATTCACCGGGTAAAAACCCACTTATTCAGTTTGGACTTGGTCTGTGGGATAGCTACGGTATGATTACCGGCTTATTGGGCGATATGCTCTCCTACGTGCGTTTATTTGCGTTGGGATTGACAGGCGGTATTTTAGGCATGGTCTTCAACTCGTTGGCGGTCGAAATGAGTCCCGATATACCAGTGGTAGGAACCTTATTTACGTTGTTCATACTCATCTTTGGGCATAGTTTAAACTTTGCGCTAACCATGTTGGGAGCGTTCGTACATCCTGTACGTTTGACATTTGTTGAATTTTACAAGAATGCCGGATTTAATGGCGGCGGCAGAGCATACGAACCTTTCAAAAAGCTACGATAATCCTGTAGCAGTAGCTATTTGATGGATATTACAAGGAGTCATGCTGCTGAATAAGCATGCCAAAATCAAAAAATAAATGTCTTCTTTTTGTGGCGCTCCTCCTGTGTTTCAATATATCGTGCTACTTGTGGAATTCCACACTCCACACTCAATTCATTATTCATTGTTTATTAAAGTCCCCTGAAAGGGGCAAATCAATAGCGTAGTGGCAACGCCCTACGAAAGGATGGCTATCCTCATCCATCAGGCTGCAAGCCTGACATCCGATAGATTTCGCCCTTTCAGGGCTTAATTGTGATACCGCTACATTCCACAAGGCGTTGCCTTGTGCTATTGATTTTGCTCTTTCAGAGCGTTTCAATGAACAATAAATGTGTCAAGACAAAATCTTCTAAATTCCACATTCCACACTAATAAAGATGTCCCGTTAGGGACAAAATGTTGGTAGAAAATGTACCATCCTTGCCTCTAAATCCCGTAGGGATGGCATGTAAATCAGCTATTCTAACGGTTTTCACAGGTCATCCCTACAGGATTTTCTTTTGATGACAACGATTTTTCTACCAACATCACCTCCCTAACGGGAGGTTTAATTTGTTCATTATTAATATCACGAGCGTAGCGAAGTGATACATTACCGCTAAAAATCGTCGCACAAAACCATGCAGCTTGCGCAGGGGTGTGCGACTGTTATTTTTAGCAAGCATTTTTCTTTTGGTTCGTT
>BNXT01000004.1 GCA_025999775.1 Bacteroidia bacterium
TCTGCTCAAAATTTACTGTTTCTCTTGCCATTGTTATCTCTTTTTTGATTTTTTTGCAATTATACTAAATTGCTATATAATCATCCCCTTGTGTGTCTTAATTATTGTCATGGATGTTTCTTTTGTTACTTTTCTTTTGTATCAAGACAAAAGGAAAAGTAAGAATAAAGACATTTGTCAATTCAAAAATATTTCGTATCTTTGCAAAAATTCCAAAACAGATGCTTTTAGGCTGGTGTAATAACGAAAACTATGTTAGTGTTGTTGATAACTTTTTAACAAAAAGCTTGGTTATGTCCGAAATTTTGTTAACACACACAATACCAGCGCAACCCCACCCACCCCTTTGCTAAAAAAACCGTAAAGGTAAGACTTTTTTTTGAATTTAACAAATTGCCAACTTCTTTTTTTAAGGGTTGGCGTTTTATTTTGGCTTCAGCCAATTTTTGTCAGAAATGGAACGTTTTATGCGAAATTAAATCGAATCACAATAAATAAATTTTTAAAATGAACAATTTTTTTATCATTAGCCCTTGCGCTCGCGCAAAAAAAGCATCAAATACTTTTGAATCAAGTCCCGTATCGCCTACTGCAAAAATGTTGTCGTGGACTAAAGTCCTGTTGTTTGTAGGAATGATAGTGATGGCAGGACAAAATTCATTTGGACAATGCGACAGAGCCACTACAGTATCGTGGACTCAAACTTTGCCTAATACTCTCGGAAGCTCTACAACATTATCCGCCTCTTGGCTATACAATGGAAGCACAACGTTTATTAGTCCTAACCCTGGAGTAAGTAATTTCACGTCAAGTAACACAAGTGTGGCATCTATCAATGGAACCACATTGACTATTGTAGGCAGAGGGACGGCAGTTATTACAGCAACAAGCCCTACTCGCGGATATTATTGTCTTTCAACGGCAACAAAAACGATTACAGTGCCTAAACTTGCACAGACTATTACTTGGTCGCAAACGCTTGCAGGTGCTTATGGTTATTCACCATTGACGCTCAATGTTACAGCGAGTAGTGGATTGGGAATAACATACGTATCAAATAATACGGTTGTTGCTACCATAAGCGGAAATACGCTTACCATCGTGGGCCTTGGAAGTGTTACAATTACGGCGCAACAAGCAGGTAATACCGACTACAATGCAGCTACTTCTATTGCTAAAACATTCACGGTAACAAAAGGCACTCAAAGTATTAGTTGGTCGCAAACACTCACGGGTACCTACGGAACTGCTCCCTTAACACTTAATGCTACGGCAAGCAGTGGATTGGGAATAACATACGAGTCAAGTAATACTGCTGTTGTTACCATAAGCGAGAATATACTTACCATTGTGGGCTTGGGGACTACTACTATTACAGCAAAACAAGTAGGCAATAGTAACTACTATGCGGCTACCGATGTTGCTAAATCACTTACAGTAACAAGTGGAAATCAAACAATTAATTGGTCGCAAATGCTTACAGTTGCCTATTATGGAGATGCTTCCATAACACTTAATGCTACGGCCAGCAGTGGATTGGAAATCGTATACGAATCAGATAATACGGATGTTGCTACTATAAGTGGGAATACGCTTAGTATTGTGGGGGTCGGCACAGCCAATATTACGGCAAAGCAAGTGGGCAATACTAACTACAATGCGGCTACCAATGTTTCTAAATTGCTCACAGTAACAAAAAGAGACCAAAGCATTAGTTGGTCGCAGACACTCACAAATGCCCGCTATGGAGATGTTTCTATAACGCTCAATGCTACTGCCAATAGTGGATTGGGAATAACATACTAATCGAGTAATACTGCTGTTGCCACCATAAGCGGGAATACACTTACCATTGTGGACTTGGGGACTTATACTATTACGGCACAGCAGGCAGGCAATGCTTATTACAATGCTGCTCCAGAGGTGTCAAAAACGGTTACAGTGCAAGGAAAGGAAAGTACGCTATATTTTGATGCCGATGGTGGCGAAACCAATCGCACATCCCAAGTTGTGCAGTATGCAACTACCATCGGGACTTTAGCCTCCGCTACCCGTAACGGGTACACCTTTGGTGGATGGTTTACTCAGCCCAATGGTGCAGGTACACAGTATAGTAATACTACGATTTATGCATATACGAACAATACTACGCTATATGCAAAATGGACGGCAATAACCTATGATATTATTTACAACTTAAATGGCGGTAGTGGGGTAAGCAATAGCAGTTATAATATAGAGAGTGCAACTACCTTGCCTATACCAACAAGAGACCATTATACTTTTGGCAACTGGTACTATAATAGTGAATTTACAGGTAGTGCGGTAACGGCTATTCCAGTGGGCAGTATAGGCAATAAAACGTTTTGGGCAAAATGGGATGCAATATCTTATACTATTACCTATAATGAGTTGAACGGCGTGAGCAACAACAGCAATCCCACCACCTATACCATTGAAAGCAACATATCCTTGGCAAGTCCTAGAGAAAGACTTGGTTATACATTTATAGGCTGGGCAGAAGGCAATACTATATTTACGGGTAGTACGGGCAACAAAACATTCACGGCACAGTGGTCAACAGCCACTTCTTACACAATTATGTATGTGCTGAATGGTGGCACAAATAATCCCGGCAATCCGTCTTCTTACACGATAGAGAGTGCAGAGATTACTTTGCAAAATCCAACCAAAACGGGCTATACCTTTGATGGATGGCAAGAAGGCAATACCATAACCGCTGGCAGCACGGGTGCAAAAACATTTACTGCACAGTGGTCGCCAACTCCGTACAACATTATCTATGTGCTGGACGGCGGCACAAATCATACGAGCAATCCCGCCACTTACACTATAGAGAGTTCTTCCATTACCCTGCAAAACCCCGCCAAAATAGGCTATACTTTTACAAGGTGGACAGAGGGTAGCAGTATTGCCGCCGGCAGCACAGAAAACAAAGTCTTTACGGCAGAATGGTCGGTTATAAGTTATGATATTTCATACGCAAACTTGAATGGTGCAACCAATAATAATCCGACAAGTTATACCATAGAAAGCAACCTTATTACCTTAGTAAATTCGGGCACACGAGTAGGTTATACTTTTGCAGGCTGGTCAGAAGGCAGCAGTATTACTGCCGGCAGCATAGGTAATAAAACCTTTACTGCGCAGTGGACAGCAATAAACTATACCATATCTTACACATTAGATGGCGGAAGCTATCATCCCAGCAACCCTGATATTTACACGATAGAAAATAGCATAACGCTGCAAAACTCGACAAAAACAGGCTGGGTATTTATGGGTTGGCAAGAAGGCGATTCTATTGCCATCGGTAGCTCGGGCAACTTGACTTTCACTGCTCAATGGGCATTGGGTGCTGCGCCTATAATAAACACCCTCTCTGTCAGTCGAATTACTACTACAAGCGCCACATTGAGCGGTAGCGTTCAGTTTGCAGGGGTGCCTGTTTATACCCAAAGAGGAGTATGCTATTCTACCAACAACAAACCCACGCTTACCAAAAGTGGAGTGCAGATAAGGCAAGTAGCAGGTAGCGGCTTGGGCGCTTACTCAATTGACGTTAGCGGTTTGCTGCCCAACACAAACTATTATATGTGTGCGTATGTTGCCAATGGTGTTGATACCATTTACGGCGATGTGAAATTATTTACTACACGCCGCACACCATTGTTTTATACATTGGAGAGACGTGATTTTAACCAGCGTAATCCGTCTTTGGTGGATATGATGGTGCATGTACGCGACCAGGATGGCAAAGGTGCAAGTTATCTCGAAGATGAAGATTTTGAAGTTTGGGAAGACGATGTGCTCACCAAATCAACAGAGACTCACAGTTATGTTCGCAAAATGGACGCCATTCCATTTGTGATTAAAACAGCGTTAGTACTTGACTTTACTTCGAGCCTTGATGCGTATAATGCGCAGGGCATTAACAAAATGAAGGCAGCAGTTAAAAATTTGATAGAAACCAAAGCGTCCAATCAGGAATATGCTATTGTTCTTTTTTCAAATAGTGCGGTTCTTTGGCAAGATTTTACAGATAGTGTGGATTTACTTATGCAACGTATAGATGCCATAGACCCCGATGATGCTGTAAATACCACCAAACTGTATGATGGCTATAAAAAAGGCTTGGATATTCTCCAACCGGATGTATTTGAGAATAGGTTTGTTCAGCGCAATTTTAGGATTGTATTTACCGATGGTCAAGACCAATCAAGTATTGCTACCTTATCCCAATGCGTAACGGCACGTGGTAACAGACCTGTTTACGTGATGGGACTTGGTGATGTGGATGCTTCGGTACTGCAACAATTGGCATACCCCAGCAGCAACTATAAGCCATTGGCTAATATAAGCGAGTTGGAATCCATGTTTTCACAAATACAAGCAGAAATACTACGCGATGTCAACAGTCTCTATCAATTGAGTTATATGTCGCCTAAACGCGGAGAAACACACAATTTGAAACTCCGCATCAAAAACAATACCAATACCAATACAAGCGTGACTTCTTACGCCTCTGCCACTTTTGATGCGACCAATTTTGAGTCTGCACAATATGGCGTGTATGTCAATCCCTATACCACTTGGCACGGTACCGCTATCGGCAAGTATGGATTTGTAAATGGAACAGCATATACTATCAGCGCCAATGATACGTTACAAGCGGTAAGTTATTGGGCGGAAACTGTGCCCCTATACGAATGGACATCATCTGATACGAGCGTAATAAAGGTAAAAAATTTCGATTTTAACAAAGCGCAGTTTCATCTCACCGGCAAAAATGGCTCGGCAATCATTGATGTAAAAGATGTTGGCAACTACAATTATGTGAGCAATGGTTACAATTCGACCATTGAACCTGCTAATGCCCTCGCTTTCCAAAAATCTTTTATTGTAAATGGCAATGGCACACTGTCTGTTTACAATAGAGAAACCTATACAGTTAATTTTAATGCCGATGGCGGAGTGCCTACTCCTCTCACTCAGCGTGTCCGTAGCGAAGCGCAAGAACCTTCATTTTTACAGGAACCTTCATTTATTCCTTTTAAGAAAGGCTATAACTTTGTCGGTTGGTTTAATGGAGCTGCCCGATACGACTTCAATGCTATTGTAATGGGCAATACGACACTTACGGCGCATTGGCAACTCTTACCGTTTGAAGTGAACACTGCTTTGGCAACAGGGATTACCAAAGATAGCGCTACGCTTGGCGGGAGCGTTGTACTTGTAAGCGGAGCAAACTATACAAAACGTGGTGTATGTTATGGCACAACACTGAATCCTACGGTAATAAACACCAACAAAGAGGTTAGCAGTAGCGAGACAGATTTTTCTATACGTGTAGGCAGTTTGTCTGCTAATACCACCTATTACGTGCGGGGGTATGCTCTTAATGCGCAGGATACAATCTATGGCGACAACATTACATTTACTACACGCTCCGCAACGCCGTACTATCGCATAACCGGTCTATCAACTGCCGTCAAGCAACCCTCTTTTGTGGACGCGCTTGTATCGGTTAAAGACAACTATGGCAAAAGTGCGGACTATTTGGAAAATAAGGATTTTGAACTTTTAGAAAACAATGAGCCGCTCAATAGCGAATCGCATAGTTATATCCGCAAAATGGATGCTATTCCGTTCAAGTTGAAAACAGTATTGATGCTTGACAATAGTTCTTCTTTGGGTTATGATGGCTTTGAGCGATTGAAACAGGCTGCAATAGAGTTGATAAGAAGCAAAAATGAAAAGCAGGAATTTGCCGTTTATTCTTTTTCCGATAATGCCGTGCTCGTGCAAGAGTTCTCTGCCAATACTGACGTGCTTGTACAAGGTATTAGTCAAATAACACTGGGTAGTTCCACCACCGATTTGTATGGTTCGTATGTAAATAGGTATAAACAAATTGCCCACAGAGTATTCGACCAAAGATTCCATTCAAAAATGTTTCTTTGTGATGATTTCCGATGGCGATGAAACTCAACATAAATATACATCCACTCTTCAAAACAATGCTATAGCGGCAAGAGGAACAAAAACGGCTTATATGATAGGTCTCGGTCAGGATTTGAATACCACGCGGCTTACGGCTTTGGCAAGTAGCAGCGCCAACTATTATAGCGCTGTCAATATCAGTATTGTTAAGAGTTATTTCACGCAGATACAAAATGATATGTTGCGGGATGCAAATAGTTTCTATAATCTTACCTATTTGACATCTAAACAAGATGTTGGCTCTGTTACGTTGCGGCTTCGCATCAACAATAATACCAATGGCAATGCTGATGGGTATTACCAAACCACCTTTAACAGCAGTGGTATGGTAGCAACCAATGCCGGTGTTTATCTCAATGCGTATCAAACTATACCCGGAATTAGCGGAATCACGAGCAAATTTGGTATAGGGTTGGCTGATGATGTTCTTGCGGCTCAACGGCGCGATACTATACAGGGCGTTTTTTCGTTGCTTCATGGATTTGCATTGCAGGCTGTTACCTATTATGCAGATGTAACTCCCAAATATGTATGGACATCTTCCAATCCGGCTGTGGCTACCGTAGAAGGCATAGACTTTGACAAAGGCATTATTTCATTTTCCGGTAACAACACAGATATGACAGTCATAACGGTAAAAGACGTTGCCAATTATGACATTATATCGTCAGGAAAAGGACTAACACCGAGTACACAAGCCCCATATTTTCAGCGTTCTATCCGCGTTCAAGGCATGATGTTCTACACAGTAACTTTTGAGGCAAACAATGGAACACCGGTTTCTATACAAAAAGTAATCCCAAATAGTACCTTCTCCGCTTCAACAGTACCTACCAAAGCGGGATTTGCCTTTGTTGGTTGGTACAAGGAGGCGGCTTGCATCAATGCTTGGAACTTTGCCAGCGATAGAGTTACTAACGATACCACATTGTATGCCAAATGGAATCTCGTTTCGTACACCATTACTTACAACAACATGAATGGTGCAACGAACAGTAATCCCGCAAATTATACTATAGAAAGCAGTCTTATTACCTTGGTAAATCCGGGCGCAAGGGTGGGCTATACCTTTATAGGATGGGAAGAGGGAAGCACTATTCCTGCCAATAGCACAGGCAATAAAACTTTTACTGCGCAATGGACACAAATAACGAGTGCAGCAACACCCTCT
Source organism: Bacteroidia bacterium (assembly GCA_025999775.1). GTDB lineage: Bacteria > Bacteroidota > Bacteroidia > Bacteroidales > P3 > BNXT01. Next base: position 7,196 of record BNXT01000004.1, read on the forward strand.
ATCACCGCACAGCCGCAAGGCAGCACAGTGAATGTCGGCGGCAGTGCCCCTTTGTCCGTAACCGCAAATGTAACGGACGCCGGCACATTATCGTATCAATGGTACAGCAATACTATCAACAGTAACACAGGCGGCACAGCAGTAGGCACAAACAGCAACACTTACACGCCGTCAACTACCACCGCAGGCACATTCTACTATTACGTAGTGGTAACCAACACCAACAACAGTGTGAATGGTGCAGCAACAGCAACGACAAAGAGCAATGTTGCAACGGTAACGGTAAGCGCTACTAATATTTCAGTTACAAATGTATCGCTCAACAAAACTGCCACCACGCTTGCTGTTGGCGGCACAGAAACGCTTACTGCAACCATATTGCCTACTACTGCCACCAATCAAAACGTAACGTGGAGTAGCAGTAACACCAGCATAGCAACGGTAAGTAGCAGTGGGTTGGTAACAGCAGTATCCGCAGGCAATGCAACCATCACGGTAACTACAGCAGACGGCAGTCGTACCGCCACTTGCACGGTAACAGTAAGCGCCACTAATATTTCAGTTACAAATGTATCGCTCAACAAAACTGCCACCACGCTTGCTGTTGGCGGCACCGAAACGCTTACTGCAACCATATTGCCTACTACTGCCACCAATCAAAACGTAACGTGGAGTAGCAGTAACACCAGCATAGCAACGGTAAGTAGCAGTGGGTTGGTAACAGCAGTATCTGCAGGCAATGCAACCATAACCGTAACTACCGCAGACGGCAGTCATACTGCTACTTGTGAAGTAACGGTAAGTGCGGCAACTGCCGTAGCAACGCAGAATGTTGCATCGTTATTTGTATATCCTAATCCCGTCGTTAATGGAGAGTTGAGAATTGAGAATGGAGATTTGTTAATTGAGAATGGAGAATTAAGAGTGGAAATTTACACTGTGAATGGTGCAAAGGTGCTTGAAACGCCATTGTCAATTGTCAATTATCCATTGTCAATTAACATTGCACACCTTCCCTCAGGCGAGTACATTGTGAAAGTAGGGAATAGAACAGCGAAAGTGGTGAAAAAATAATTGAGAGTGGAGAATTGAGAATTAGGGGTGGGTTTTGCCTGCCCTTTTTTCGTAATTGAGAAATGTAGAAATGTAGAAATTCCCCCACATTATTCATTGTTAATTGTTAATTGTTCATTATTCATTATTTATTATTCATTACCATTCTTCCTATTCTTGGCGTTTTGGACGGCATGGACAATACCAGTAACGTTGAGATGGTGTAAATCCAACAGTTCTTGAGGTTTACCGCTTTCTCCAAACCTATCTTTTACAGCGAGCATTTCTATTGGGGTTGGGGCTGTACGACTAAGTAGATTTGCAATACTATCACCCAATCCGCCGTAAATACTATGTTCTTCCACCGTAACTACAGCGCCTGTTTTGAGCGCTTGTGAAAGTATCAATTCCGTGTCTAATGGTTTAATTGTATGTATGTTAATAACGCTGACGTGAATGTTCTGTTTTGCTAGTTCTTCGGCGGCTAATAGAGCAGGATATACGAGGTGTCCGCAGGTAAACACAGCGACATCTCGCCCTTCGTGCAATACGATGCCCTTTCCTATATGAAAGTCGTCGTCTTTAGATGTGAAATTCGGCACTTCGGGGCGACCTAAACGCAAATAGCAAGGTCCTTGCCATTCTGCAATCGCGAGTGTAGCTTGATAGGCTTGGTTATGGTCGCACGGCACAACGATAGTCATATCCGGTAACATCTTCATTAAGCCAATATCTTCTAATGTTTGATGTGTTGCTCCGTCTTCGCCGACTGTCAACCCTGCATGCGTTGCTGCTATTTTAACATTTTTCTGCGAATACGCCACCGATTGTCGTATTTGGTCGTACACGCGTGCCGTCGCAAAATTAGCAAACGTGGAAGCGAAAGGAATCTTTCCATTAATCGCCAATCCTGCCGCGATACCAATCATATTGGCTTCGGCAATACCCACTTCAAAAAAACGCTCTGGATACGCTTTTGCAAAAGCTCCCATCTTTACAGAATCTCTCAAATCGGCAGTTAAAGCTACCACATTAGGATTACATCGACCTGCTTCTAACAAACCTAACCCATACCCTGATCGGGTGTCCTTTTTTTCGGTAACAGTGTAGTCTATCATAATTTTACAAACATTGTTTTTCCTGATTCTATAGTAAATGTACGTTCTATAGTTGCAGCGGAACGGTTGACGTACTTTGAACGAACGATCACACGGTAGCGTCCGGGTTGAAGGTTCAGTGTTTCTTGCTTATTTTTTTCATCCATATTACGAATAAGCGTTAATTGATTATTAGATTCCACAAACAAAAAACCTTGTCCTTCCATGGCTTTCTGAATGACGGCAATACCGGGCATCGGTATTTCGACCGTCGTTATAGTGCTTTGATTGACCTGAATACCGTACAAATTGATACGTGGCAATGTTAGTATCTCAATATCATAGCGCCCCACCAGATAGCGTTCTTCGTAGTTAACATTCTGAACGTTAATGGTTTCAAGGCTTTCATTTCTGCGTATGATACAGGGTGTGGTCTTAGCTGTCGATGATTGTGAGCCGTTCATCACTACGCGGAGTAAGCCCTGTGGTGCATCCGCCGCTATGATATTATGTTTGCCGGGTATAAGTTCGATAGAATCTACTGCCACAGGTGGAATAGTCTGTACAACCATCCTGTAGGTAATCAAGGGGTCTAAGGTTACGGTATCGGGAACACCGCGACTATTGATGGTATGCACGTAATTATACTTGATAGCGCCCGATTTTTGGTCATAAAAAGTCATGTTAACATTCGTCTCGCTCGGTTTGTTATTGGCATCAAACAGGTTGACTTGGGCTGTTGTTGATTCCAAGGCTTCGGAGATAGCAAAATTTAAAGCATCCAAAAATTGCGATTCTTCGGCAGCGTCAAAATACTTACCCACACAGCCAAACGCTTCGCCAAAGTCTTTACCGATACCAATAACGAAAGGTTTCAACGCTATGCCGCGTCGTTGCAGATATTCAGAAGCTAAGCACGGATCACCGGCACATTCTTCGATACCATCCGTAATCAAAATAATCACATTACGACAGTTCTCACAATCCGGAAAATCATCCGCTGCTTTTTCAAGCGAATACGCTATTGGCGTACCGCCACGAGGCACTAAACTACGAATGCGTCTAATTATAACCTGTGCATTGTTTTTAGCGAACGGCACCTCAAGCCTCGTATCGCTGCAATCTATCGGTGGATACTGCCTTTGATGCCCATACACACGTAACGCCAACTCAAGGTTGGGGGTTTCTTTAAGGGAGTCTAAAATTTTTGAGATCAATTGTTTGGATATGTTTATCTTTGTATCGCTTTGCCAACGGGCATTCATGCTATTGGAGCAATCGTAGATAAACAAGATACGCGTAACAACCTGAGGTTGTTCATCCTCTTTAGTCGCAGGGGACTGAGCGTTCATTGGATTGGGTATCAACCAATACAAAAGCGCTATCAAACAATATAGACTATAATATTTCATTCTATTGGTAATCACCAAGTGTTTCCGTCAATTGAGCTAAAGCTTGTTGCGTTTGTTCGGCATTGGTAACGGAGCCGTGCCATTTATTGTCGCCAGCCATGAAGTCCACGCCATGCCCCATTTCTGTTTTGAGTAGGATGATTACCGGTTTTTTTTGTCCACAGAGTGTTTTAGCATAATACAATGCTCTTTGAACTTCCGAAACATCATGACCCGGCACATGGAGTGTTGTCCATCCGAAGGCGGTCAGTTTGTCCTGTAAATTACCGAGACTGCACACTTCGTCGCAGGTACCATCAATTTGCAGGTTGTTATAGTCTATCACCGCAATAAGATTATCCACTTTTTTGGCGGCAGCGTACATCAGCGCCTCCCAATTTTGACCTTCTTGAAGTTCGCCATCGCCACACAACACATACACCAAATTTGCATCATTATCCAATTTTTTGCCTAATGCAGCGCCAATAGCCACCGACAACCCCTGACCGAGTGAGCCTGAAGCCGCACGGATACCGGATAACATAGGGCTTGGATGCCCTTGCAAGCGTGTCCCTATCTTACGAAACGTTGCCAATTCGTTGACGGGGAAGTAGCCTCGTCGTGCCATCACAGCGTACAACACCGGAGAGATATGCCCATTGGACAGAAAGAACATATCCTCACCCCTACCTGACATTTGGAATTTGTCAGGCTCAATATTCATCACATTAAAAAAAAGCGTAGTCATAAAATCAGCACAACCCAGCGAACCGCCCGGATGCCCCGATTTGGCGTCCGAAGTCATTCGTATAATATCCCTACGTACCTGCATCGCTATCGCTTGCAATTCTTCTATACTTTTCATATATACATAATCAGCATCAGCGGAGAGACTGGGATTGATAATTTTCATTCATAACACCTTGTTTTTCAAGTAGTTGTATTTTCTAAAAATGCCCCTACGTCCCCAAAACGTATCTGCGGAGATTGGGACTGCAAATTTACAAAAAAAATCACAATTGTACAAACAATTTTGATATAAAAAAACAGCCTTGTTTTCCTACCCGAAAGTTTGATGACAAGGCTGTCTCTGTGACGTGAATGAGAATCTTTGCTACATGTTGTTTTTTAATTCCTTAAATCCGCAAGCCCAAAAGTTTGTAGTTTGTAAAATTATATGACTAACTATGCGATAAAACAGGTAAGAAAAAGGCAAATATTTTTTTGCAGCTACCGTTTCAATAATCTCTTTGGAATACGAACCGGCATCCATACGAGCATTCCTGATTTTAATAGCATGGTCAAGCAATATTTTATAGGCTCTAAGTAGTGTCTCTGCCTGACAAAGTTTTACATTAGCATTACCATCTCTGTTTTCGTAATAAACAATCATATTACCGATTGTTGCGACACCACCAAAGTAACCGGTATTCATTTTATAGGTCTTTTTTGCATCCCATTTTTCGTGTGCAGTAATTTGTATCGTAGTCAAGATAGTAATATTCGCCTTCTATTAACTGTCCTGTGAGAATTAAGGATATGACATTCACACTTCACACTTCACTCTCAAAAAAGATTTCACACCCAAAAGTGTTTGTAGTTTAAATTTTTTTTGTAACTTTGCGCTCGTAATTCAGCAAATGGTGATTGTAGCTCAGTCGGTTAGAGCATCAGATTGTGATTCTGAGGGTCGTGGGTTCGAGTCCCATCTGTCACCCCAAAGCATGGAAAGAGCGTGTACTTTCCAGCGTTTTTAATAACATAGTACTATGGAAAATCCGTTTAAAGAATCAACACTACCACAGCGTTCGGGACCGTTGACGCTCCTTTGCGTTCTCACATTTATTGGGAGCGGGTTTACTTTGTTAAGTAACGCTATACCTGCGTTTTTTTATGATACGATGATGTCCACGGCTCTGGACGCTACGGATATGCTCGAATCGGAGCAGCTATCGGCCTTGGTGGAACAGTCGGTTACTATGATGGAAAAAGCGGGAATCTTTTTCTTTATAGTGAATATGTTGCTTAATGGTGTTTCACTACTGGGCGCTATTGGTATGTGGAAAGTAAAAACACAGGGATTTCAACTTTATGTCGTGGCTCAGTTGTTGCTATTGTTAGTACCCATGACCTTTGGCGTAGCGAAGTTTCCTGCTACATCAAACATTGTGCTCACATTGTGCTTTATTACGTTGTATGTCCTCACGCTGCGCAATATTGGGCTTTTCAGAAAAGAGCAGTAAGTTTTTAGGGTCGATAGCCGGATTGACTAAGGATGCTTTGACTATCGTGCAAACGAAATAGTCCGGGCAGTGTTTGATTTGTTTTATCCATGTAGCGCTTCACAATTTGATAGCCGATAAACCAGCCGACCCGTCCGGGTGATTCCGGAAAAAGTGTGATAGTTGGACTTTCGTCAATAAATTTACGGATTTTGAAATAGTCTTCTTCAAAGAGTAACTTTTCTTTTATAAAATAAGCCCACATCATTGTTTCGTGCTTTTTGCACCACTGCCATTGTGATTTATTGTAGCCAAAGTATAGCCATTCGTCTGTTTTAGGAAGCATTTGGGACAAGAAATACGCCACTTTTCCTTGCAGGATGAGGTGGTCAAGCATGGTACGCAGCGGTTGTTGCTGTCCGAGTTCATAGTTGGCAACGGCACGTAGGGCGTCCGGTACCAAATTTGGAGTACCTAAGCGTGCGGAAATATAAACTGGAATGGCAATGTCGGTATAGTGTTTGTAGTTAGCGCCAAGATACATGTCAATGCCAATAATCAGTAGGGAATCTTGAAAGATGACGCGGTTTTCGTAATCTAAATACGATAAATAGGTGTAAACATCGGGTATGCTATGACCTTCATGAAAGGTGGATACGTAGCGATCCAAGCCGTCAAAAAGGGTGTTTTCAAAGGCTTTGAAGTTCGGATATTGTTTCTTAATATCGGCTAAGATTTCTTTAGCACGTTCGTCGGCAATAAACGATTTTATCTCGTTTTGCACTTCTTTTTTTGAAATATCAGCGCCTTCGATGAATACGGGATAGGTGGCTTGCAATTGTTTAAATGCTGTTTCAAGATGCGCCGTATCAAGATTCATAAAAGCAAGTTCATAGCGATGAATTTGAGCCTGTTTAGGTGTTTCTACGGCATCGGAGGTACTGGTGGCAACGGTAACAGACGACGCTGTGGCAGTATTGTTTTTCACTGAGGGATGACAGACCGACAACGTACAGAGACTCAGCGTGGTTAGAACGATACTATATGAGAATTTCCATCGTTTCATCATTTATAAAAGCTTGAAACCAACAGTAACATTTAGAATTTTATTCTTGGTTTTTAGGTCTTGAATTTTATATATCCGCGTGGCGCCCCATTCGTAGCCTACATCAGCGGTGAACCGACCTATGTCGAAGCCCGCGCCTATCTGAAAACTAAGTATGTGCGTGTTTTTTTCGACAAAATCGCTCAAAGAATTGGAGTTTTTAAGCAAGTTGTAATTTTCTTTGTACGTAAACGACACAACGGGACCTGTGTAGAACCGCATACAGAAGACATTGCTGTGAAAGAGACGCAACCCAAATAGAATAGGCGCATCAATGCAGTTGTAATTGACACTTTGAAAGATAGAATCAGCATACTCATCACGTATGGAGGCAAGCACGCCACCTTTTCGTGTCAGATAGCACCCCGGCTGAATATAGAGTATGTTGCCAATCTCAAAACGCAAGGCTACGCCAAGTGTGTAATTGTTTTTAGCTTCAGACTTAAGCACTTCGCTTTCTATAAAATCGCTAAAGACCTTTGATGATGTCATCCCAACCGCAGGTATGAGATGTACGTCTCCCAACATCCGAAAGGGTAGGCAGGATAGAACTGAAAAGAATATCAAAATACCTAATTTTTTCATAATAATTACTTTGTCGGTTTGATAAAAAGTTGTACCTTTGCAACCTAATTTATACAAAGGTACGAATTTTTTTTAATATGTCAAAATTATGAAATCAAAATTACTAACAAGTCTGTGTTTAATGCTCATTGCTGTGTCATCGTTATCGGCTCAACATCGTGACGGAAAACCTGAAGATAGTCGTTACAAAGAATCGTCTCGTAAGAAGGGACACGATGCAGAGTTCCGCGTCGGAATGAGTTTTGGAGGCAATGTGAATTTTATGAAATCCGCTTTAACAGAACATGTTTCTGATGGCTCGTTATTGTACCCTGCCATCGGGATTTATGCAGACGTGCCGTTGGTTGGCAATGTCTATGCCTCACTTGGACTGCGTTACAATGAAAAAGGCGGTAAATTATCGTATTTGCAGACTACACTAACAAATGATGCGTATATTAGGGTAGGACAAGATATAACCAGTACGTATTCACTACGCATGTTGGATATACCGATACTGATAAAATTGTTTACCAATGATTTTGGACATTGGACATTCAATGGCGCTGCGGGTGTTACGCCGGCATTTCGGTTAGGCGCTAACGTGGAAAATGCTTATACAAACTTTAGTTACGAAAATAATACTAATAAAGTAACAGGCACATTGTTAGAAAAGAACGTTGCTACCAAAGATGTGAATTTCTTTGATATTTCAGCAACGCTACAAGTAACCTTTTTATACAGATTAGCGGCTCGTACAGCGCTTACTATGGGACTGAACGGTGATATTGGACTATTGGATAACCTGAAAAACCTCGGAGCTACTACAGGTACCGATGTCGTAGTAAAAACACATCAAATAGGTCTGTCTATAGGGTTGATATTTTAAAAGTTCAAACTATTTGACGAATGAATTTTACTTTAAAAATATGGCGACAGCAATCGGCTAAGGATAAAGGTAAATTTTGCGTTTATCAGGTGAATAATGTTTCGGATGACTGTTCATTCTTAGAGATGTTAGATATTTTAAACAGGCAGTTATTGGATAAGATTGAAAAGCCGGTGTGTTTTGATCACGACTGCCGAGAGGGTATCTGTGGTATGTGCGGCTTGTATATAAATGGTCGTCCGCACGGCAATGACGATGGTGTTACGACCTGTCAGCTGCGTATGCGGTGTTTCAAAGACGGCGAGACCATTGTCGTGGAACCGTGGCGTGCAGCAGCGTTCCCGATAGTGAAAGATTTAGTGGTCGATAGAAGCGCATTGGACAAAATTATTCAGGCGGGTGGTTATATTTCAATGAATGGTAACGGCGCGCCGGATGCTAATACCATGCTCATCAGTAAAGAAGTGGTCGATACGGCTATGGATGCGGCAGCGTGTATAGGTTGCGGAGCGTGTGTGGCTGCCTGTAAAAATGCGTCGGCAATGTTGTTTGTTGCTGCCAAAGTATCGCATCTCGCCCGATTACCACAAGGCAAGGTAGAAGCTGCTAAACGTGTACAAAAAATGGTGCAACGTATGGATGAATTAGGCTTTGGAAATTGTACCAATAGCTGCGCTTGTGAAGCCGAATGTCCGAAACAGATTAAAACGGGACATATAGCTAAACTGAATCGCGAATTTATGGCAGCGAACCTTATCGAAGTGTAGCTTATAAAGCTTGACCATAGTATGACGAAACATGCCATTAAACAGGAGTTCCTGAACCGATGTAGTTGGATACTCATTGGAGTATTGGCGTTTGTATTGCCATTTTCATTGAATACAACCTTTGCTAATGGCAAATTAGGTCTGTCTATACCTTCAGAACCATTGATGGCGCTGGGATGTATTCTGTTTGGAATAGGCTGTATCTTACAAAAAGACTATCTCCGAAAGGCGTTTAACCATCCTGTGTCATGGGTATTGGGACTGTATTTATTGTGGGTTTTAGTATCGGCATTGTGTAGCGAACTGCCGGTGGTGGCTCTTAAATCGTGGATTGTCAAGGTTTGGTTCATCCTTACGGGCTATTTCTTAACCCTTATGGTGTTGACGGATTTGAAACGTATTGAGCGTGTTTTGTGGCTTTTAGTAGTAGCAATGAGCCTCGTTAGCTTCTATGGATTGATAAAACTATACATCGTCGGATACAGTTATGAAACAGCCTTTTATATGACGGCGCCATTCTTCAAAGAGCACACCAATTATTCGGCTGTTACTGCATTTTTGCTACCCATTGCAGCGTATTTTGCAATTCACAAATCGGCTAACAAACTACAACGCTATGTTGCGATAGCGATGACGGTTGTTTTGTTGGGCGGTGTTATATTTTCCGTGTGTCGAGCCGCATGGATCAGTGTGGTGGTGATGATGGGCGTGTTTGGACTGATTTATTTTAAAATAAAGATTCGTTGGCTCGTATCGGGAATAGTAGTCGCTATGGCTTTGTTGTTTGTATTTCAGAAGCCTATCGTTACTGTTTTAGAACGTAATACTACGGATAAATCGGACAATTTTTCGGACTTGATTGTTTCGTCATTTAATTATCGTAGTAGCGAGTCCAACTTGGAACGTTTAAACCGTTGGCAATGTGGGTTACGCATGGCAGCAGAACGTCCTATTTTGGGGCACGGCGCCGGTACATACCAATTTCTTTACACTGCGTACCAAAAACCCGAAGAAATGGTACCCAATGTGAGCACGATGAATGGCAATAGCAACGTGCATCAAGAATATCTAATGCCCTTGGTGGATGCGGGAATACCGGCATTCATACTGTTTTTGGTGTTGGTCTTTTACATCTTTCGCCTGACGTATCACAACTGTCGGACACAGACTGTTGTACCGTCTAAATTATCTATTGCACTGTTTTTAGGGTTTGTAACGTTCTTTGTACACGGCTTTTTCAATAGTTTTTTGGAGTTAGACAAATCGGCAATACCTTTTTTTACGTTTGTGGCAATGCTGGTTTCCGTGCAGCGTCTTAACAAAGGGTTGAGTGTGGAGTGTGGATGTCAATAAAAAATCTGCGTGCAAAAATTTTGCAGAACAAAAAAATATGTGTAACTTTGCATAACTTTACGAAAATAATAAAGTAATGCGAAATGGAACATATAAAAATTATGACGGAGAATAAAAATTTTGATTGGAATGAATTTTTACATAATCGGATGGCTGTTGGGCAATATTCATTTACCGTCAATGAATTAACTGACGAATTTCATTTAACCGAAAAAGTAATATTTCAGGCATTAAATCGGCTAATAAAAAAGCGGGCAATAGCAAAAATCCGACAGGGTTTTTATGTAGTTCTTACGCCCGACAGTGTCAAAAGCGGCATTTTATCGATTTATCTGTATATTGACGATTTAATGAAGTCGCTCGGAAAGCCCTATTATCTTGGACTTTTGGGCGCTGCCGCATTGCACGGTGCAGCCCATCAGGCGCCAATGGCAAATTACATAATTACGTTTAACCCTGTGCCGCGAAACATCATCAATGAAAAAATGAAACTGTATTTTATTGGCAAGAAAGAACTTTTGGCAGAAGGAATTGTGCAAAAAAAAGGACAAGCAGGATACTTCAATGTTTCGTCGCCCGAACTCACGGCTTTCGATTTGCTCGACCAAATCCGCCGTTTCGGGCTAAATCATATCACTACTGTTTTGCAGGAATTGCACGAGGTAATGAAAGGGGTCGCATTAAAGAGAATTGCTATTTTGAATAATACGGCTAATATTCAACGACTTGGCTATATTTTGGAAAATTTTTGCGAAAATCAAAAATTAGCCGCTGTGCTATACAATATTATTGAACAAAAAAAGATTTCGTATCTTCCGCTTTCGCCTGTACAAAAGCGCGTTGGAAAACACGATAATAAATGGAAAATAATTATTAACACCGAAATAGACCCCGACTTATGATACCTGACAGATTTTTGAAAAAGTGGAAGGACGATTATCCTTGGGAAGATAAATTTGTTGAGCAAGATTTAATCATTGCCCGCTTACTTGTGGAAATGTTTTCGGACGATTTGTTGCGCAGTTCGCTGGCATTTCGGGGCGGGACGGCTTTGCACAAGCTTTTTATCAAGCCGCAGGTACGCTATTCGGAAGACATTGATTTGGTGCAAATCAGACACGAGCCGATAAATCCTGTGTTAAAAAGGATTAGGGAGGTACTTTCGTTTTTGGGACAGAAACGAATTGTAAAACAAAAACTTCATAATAATGTGATGATTTACCATTTTGATACCGAAATTCCACCGGTAATTAATATGCGACTGAAAATCGAAATCAACACACGCGAACATTTGAATTTGTTGGGTTTGCAGGAAATCCCTTTTGAAGTACAGAATGGCTGGTTTTCAGGCAAATGCAATATCACAACTTATCCTCTTGAAGAACTATTAAGCACCAAATTTAAAGCCCTTTACGGACGGAAAAAGGGACGCGATTTGTTTGATATGTATTGGGCTTTAACGCATTGCGAGTTCGATATTGACAAGTTATTGTATTGTTGCAAAGAACATTACAAATTTGCCGAATTAAAATATCCGACCGACAAACAATTTATTCTGAATATGGAAGAAAAACTATCTGATTACGAATATGTTAATGATATTTATTCGATTATTCGGAGTGATGTTGATTACAACCCGCACAGAGCATGGAATTTGGTAAAAGAAAAATTTAGAATTGAAAATTAAAATTGTTGTGGCGGTTAACAATAAAGAGTTGAAAACTTATTGTTAATAGAGGTGATAGGTTCAATAAAAAACTGTAATTTTGTACATTGCTAAAAACAGAAAAATATGTCAAAATCCTTGCTTCAAACCCGTATCTTAGACAAATTGGAAGTCATTATCACACAGGTGGATACAATGACTAAATTTGGTAAAAGTATTCCGCTCATTCACCTGGATATTCTTAAATCGAATATACGAATGTTTTACGAGCAGGTTTGTGAGTTGGAACGTAATCAGATGCAGACCACGACGGTCAATCAAACGGTGCATCCATTTATAGAAGAAAAAACTGTGGATACCCCCAAAGCAGCGGTTGTTACTGAACAACAAGCAAAGGATAATATCACTAAGCTTGTTAAATCCATAGAGGAAGACGTAACCAACGAATTTGCCACGGAAATACCGATTAATTTTGCACAAGAGGAGTCTGTCCCCTTTCAATTTATATTGGACGACGTGCACAAAGAAACCGATGTATCGGTTGCACCTGTAGCGCCTGTGAATATCGAACAGGCAGTAACGACCACCAAAACGATAGAGCTTCCAATTGTCGCAAAAGAAGATATAATACCTACTCCGGCTCCGATACGTCAACCGGCACACGTACCAGACATTTTTTCATCGTTACAAACGATTGCCGACCAATATAAAACGCCTCATTCCGAACTAAACGAAGCTTTAGTCAATAGTGCAACAGTAACCACCTCGGTTAATATAGCGGTTAAACAAATTCGAGACTTGAAAACAGCTATCGGTATTAACGAAAAATTTCTGTTTATTAACGATCTTTTCAGGGGTAATATGACGGAGTATAAAGATACGATTTTGGCGTTGGACGAAGCGGTAAGTAGAGAAGATGCCGAACGTCTCATCGCTCCATTGAAGACTAAGTACGCATGGCAAGACAACACGCCGGCTGTGGATACATTTAAAGAGTTCCTTAATCGTCGATTTGCTTGATATGTCAGGAAAACTCGTTATATTTTCTGCCCCATCGGGTGCAGGTAAGACGACGATAGTCCATGAAATCTTACGGTGCAAACAGAGCGTGTTCTCATTCTCAGTTTCCGCTACAACACGCGCTAAACGTCCTAATGAACAACATGGACAAGATTATTATTTTTTGTCAATTGAAGAATTTGAACAACGTATTTCCGACAATGCTTTTTTGGAATGGGAGATGGTGTATGAAGGCTGTTACTACGGTACATTGCGCTCGGAGGTAGAGTTGTTGCTCGCAGAAGGTAAAAATGTGTTGTTGGATGTGGATGTTAAAGGCGGTATCAATGTCAAACGACAATTTAACGACCAAGCGTTGGCTATCTTTATAAAACCACCCGGTATTGAGGCATTACGGCAACGGTTATTACTACGCAATACAGAGACGGAAGAGACGTTAAACGTCCGTATTAGTAAAGCCGAAGAGGAAATGAAGTACGCTCCGCAATTTGATAAAATCATTGTCAACGACGATTTACAGACGGCTATCATGGAGGCAGAGCACACTATTAACACGTTTCTTGGTTTAGATGCGTAGTACGGCGCTCTATTTTGGATCGTTTAATCCCGTGCATTATGGGCATCTCGCTATCGCACAATATGCGTTGACGCTACCGGAAATAGACGAGGTATGGTTAGTGCTTTCTCCGCAAAGCCCTTTGAAATCTGAAAACCTCTTATGGGATGAACAAAAACGGTTACAGCTATTGCAAACCGCCTTAATTGCGATTGAAAACATTCGTATTTGCACGATAGAGTTGGAAATGTCGCGCCCGTCCTATACCATAGATACATTGAATAGTTTACAAATGCAGTATCCCGAAAAAACGTTTGTAATACTTATGGGCGCTGATAATTTAGAACATTTTGAACAATGGAAATCCTATAAAACGATCTTAGATACCTACCGGATTTATGTGTATCCACGTGCCGGCGTTGTACAAAATACACTGTTTGAACATCCCCATATCTGCTATCTTGCCGACGCTCCGCTGTTGCCCGTTTCTTCGACGGAATTAAGAGCTTCCATAGAGAATTAAAAAGATTGAAATTAAAAAATTGCAGTTCAAAAAAAAATGTGTATCTTTGTAGGAGTAAGATTGACTAATACGTGCTGTTCTGTTATGCAAATGTTGCAAAAAAATTATGCTTTAACGATACTTTTGTGGATTGTAATACTTGGAAATGCTTATTCCCAAGTGGAGATTCGCGGGTTGAACTATAATCCCCGATTGGTGGAACAACCGCTGCCTGCCAGGGCGTCCACGGTAGCTGCTACAAAGTATTGTGTGTTGCCATTTTTGGAGGATTTTTCGGACATTGAACGATCCTATCCCAGCGTTGAACGGTGGTCGGATGCTATGGTGTTTATCAATAACCATTATCCGATGTCCCCACCCTCGTTGGGTGTCGCTACTTTTGACGGATTAGACCGTCATGGATATATCTATCCTCAAGCGAGTATATACTCGTTTCCTGCGGATACGCTGACATCGCAGTACATTCGGTTAGATTCGGCATTTTTGCCAACACCGGTGGCGCTGAGTGTAGCCGATTCCGTGTATTTGAGCTTTTATTATCAACCCGGAGGCGGTTTTGGCGAATCATGGCAAGAAAATAAACGTGGTATGGCGCCTAAACCGGGCGATATGTTGATATTAGAACTCTGTGACAGCGACCTGCAAGACTGGAATGAAGTATGGCGTGTGGACGGACAAAATCTTGAGACGTTTTGTCCGATGTGCAATAGTGATACCGCGGAACAAGAGAAAACATACTTCAAACAAGTGTTGATACCCATCGTGGATACACGTTATTTTCGTAAACAGTTTCAGTTTCGTTTCCGTAATCTGACCTCGCTTGATGAAACATGGCAAAGCGGTGGCGGACAGTGGCATATTGACTATATCAAATTAGATTACGACCGTCAATGGGACGATACATATAGCTACGACCTATGTTTTACGGAACAACCGGGGTCGATACTCAAGACCTTTACGGCGATACCGGCGAAACAAGTACGGAAGACGGATTTCAAAGATTCATTGCAAATACGTACTAAAAATATGGGGTTTAACGGCTATGTTGGCGCCTACTTATATGAGATTTTTGATGGTGATAACGATATTGTCTATGCCTCTACACGCACGAATGCGAATATCTACCCCTTTGAAACGCATGGTTACACTGTGTTCACCCAACCGTTGGTGTATAATTTTCCGATAACCCCTGTAAAATCGCAGAATTATGAGATTCGACACTACTTGTATCCGCAGACCTCCATGGATATTTTTCCGCAGAATGATGCCGTGATACATCGTCAGGATTTGACCAATTATTATGCGTATGACGATGGTATCCCGGAAGCTGGTTTTGGGTTAAATTTTGCCAATGGCGAGTTTGCTTACCGTTTCCCTTTACGCGTTAAAGATACGTTGTCTGCAGTAGAAATTTACTTTAATCATACCATGGCAGACCTATCGAAAGCATACGTCGAATTGATGGTTTGGAAGGCTTTGAACGACTCTACGCCGATGGATACCGCCGTGTATATTAGCCAACAGTTCAAAGTTACGCATAACGAACAAATAGGCTATCAAAGTTTTGAGATAAACCCTCCATTAGTATTAGACAGCGGTTTGTTTTTCATTGGATTACGCCAAACAAGTAACCAATTTTTAAATATAGGTTTTGACCAAAATAACAATGCCGAAAAAGCCTTGTATTACTACGATAAAATAGTGCAACGGTGGATTAATGTCTTTTATTATGGGGCATTGATGATGCGCCCGGTCTTTAATGCACCGACATCAACGGATATTCAATCGCAAATATCGGAGAAAAAACAATTAACGATATATCCTAATCCGGTGTTAGATCGCTTGAATATTGTTACAGAGGGTGCTCAAATAGGCGATAAGATTGAGATTTTCAATATGCAAGGACAGTGCATGGATCGTCAAGAGGTACGTATCAAAGGCGTTGAGACTATAGATGTATCAAAACTATTGACAGGAACTTACATTCTGAAACTCGGAGACTTGTCGGTAAAATTTGTGAGATAGCCCCTAATTCAAATTATTCCAAGGACAGACTTCTTGACAGAGGTCGCAGCCGTGCCCCCAACCGTGTAACTCAACAGTAGGGTCGAGATGTTTGCAAATAGTCTGGTAGGCTATGCAGCGATGCGCATTGAGGTAATAGGGCTGCGGGATAGCTTTGTTAGGACAGGCGCAGAGACAGTGGGTACAAGCGCCGCACCGCTCTGCAAGGGGTATATCGGGCGGTAATACTAAGTCCGTAAGGATGATGCCGATATTAACAAAAGAGCCATACTCCGGATGGATGAGTAACGAATTTTTACCTCGCCAACCTAAGCCTGCGCGTATAGCCCATGTTTTTTCCATGATGGCGCCGGTGTCAACGAATAGCTTGCTTTGCATAGCAGGATAGTATTCGGCAAGCGAGTTTATTACATTGTTGAGTTTTGTTTTAATCACGTGATGGTAGTTTTCACCACTTGCAAAGCGGGCTATTTTGGGAACGTCGGGGAGGTGTTGTGCGGTTGGTTGAGGATATAATACAACAATGACCGATTGTGCATTTTCGAGCAATAGTAAAGGATTTAACCGGCGTTCAATGTTATGTTCGAGATAGGTCATATCGGCGTGAAACCCCTTACTTAGGTAGTATTCGAGATGTGATTGTTCATCTACTAACGGTTCTGCATGGGCAATGCCACAGGCAATAAAACCGTGTTGGTGTGAGAGTTGTTTAACAATATCGGCGGCGCTAGGTATCATTAAAAAAGAGCGTTTTGCTGTGCAGAGGTTACTTTAATTCTCCCGAAATGTTGATAGGCGAGGGGTGTGGCTTCACGTCCACGTGATGTACGCATTAAGTATCCTTCTTGGATAAGGAAAGGCTCATATACTTCCTCGATGGTACCGGTTTCTTCGCTGACTGCTGTCGCAATAGTCGTCAAGCCCACAGGACCGCCCTTGAACTTATCAATAATAGTTGTGAGAATACGATTGTCCATTTCATCAAGACCGTTTTTATCAACGTTGAGAGCGGTCAGAGCTATTTGGGCAATGGGGACGTCAATATAACCGTCGCCGCGTATTTGAGCAAAGTCGCGTACTCGACGTAGTAACAAATTGGCGATACGCGGCGTACCACGACTGCGTCGTGCGATTTCAAAAGCAGCATCACTCGTTATATCTACATGCAGTAGTTGTGCTGAACGGTGAATAATACGTTGCAAGGTTTGAGAGTTGTAGTATTCCAAGCGGGCATTGATGCCAAAACGAGAGCGTAAAGGCGCTGTCAGAAGCCCCGAGCGCGTAGTAGCGCCAATGAGCGTAAAAGGATTGAGACTGATTTGTACCGACCGGGCATTGGGACCACTCTCAATCATAATGTCGATCTTGTAATCTTCCATGGCGGAGTAGAGATATTCCTCTACAATAGGGCTAAGACGGTGTATCTCGTCAATAAATAAAACATCGCTGGGTTCCAAATTGGTCAATAATCCTGCTAATTCACCCGGTTTGTCCAATACAGGACCGGACGTAGTTTTAATACCAACGCCCAATTCGTTGGCAATGATATGGGATAGGGTCGTTTTGCCAAGTCCCGGAGGACCGTGCAACAACACATGGTCTAAGGCTTCATGACGTTGTTTAGCAGCCATCACAAAGACTTGCAGATTATCCAATATCTGTGCTTGTCCACTAAAATCCGAAAACAATAGTGGGCGCAGGGCGCGTTCCACCTCTTTTTCGGTTTGACTCAGCAACGTATCATCAGGGTTTAAATTCGGATTCATCGAGAAATATTTTAGCAAAGGTACAAAA
>BNXT01000005.1 GCA_025999775.1 Bacteroidia bacterium
GGATGGGGAGGTAGATCTCCGAAGCAAGGAGCGGGTCGGCAAGCCCGGGATAAGCATTCGTCCATGACGAGCCGGTAGAGTCGCCGGCGCCGGTTACGGTAACATAGACTATGTTGTTGATATCGGGTATGGGCAAGGCGGTTTCATAAGCTCCCATATCAATATCGCCATTGCTGATGCGCGGTTTGCCGGCAAGGTCGGTGTCGATGGACGTAGTATAGGCAGCGTTAGATCCTTTATTGATAGCAGGGCTGTTGAGTTTCAGGCGGTAGTCGCCGTCGGGGGTGGGTGCGATGGCTGCCGGTTCGGGCGCCACAAACTTCGGGTCGTTGGTAGGGTCAGCGCCGTTCAGATTGCCCATACTTGTGCTCGATAGGTCTATACCTCCTACTAATGAGTAGTCGTAGGTGGGGGCGCTGCTGCCGTCGTTGAAAACGTTATTATCACTACTTGCCGTATTTCCCCAAACGATAGAGTTGGTGATCGTGGGCGAGGAAGACGTCTCGTTATACATCCCGCCGCCTACGTTGCCTGCGCTGTTTCCGCTGATGGTAACATTGGTGATCGTGGGCGAGGAAGACGTCTCGTTATACATCCCGCCGCCTAGGTATGCGCTGTTTCCGCTGATGGTTACATTGGTGAGCGTAGGCGAGGAAGAATTTACGTTAAACATCCCGCCGCCGTTGGTTGCGCTGTTTCCGCTGATGGTAACGTTAGTCAGCACGGGCGAGGAATTATCGTTCCACATCCCGCCGCCGCCGTTTCGGGGAATAGATCGTAAGTTTACGGTAATAGCGCCGCTGCCGTCGGCATTGCCGCCGGTGATGGTGAAGCCGTCAAGCAGGGCGGTACCTACTGCGCCGGCGCCGATTACTACGTGGTAAGCGTTATCCGTTTTGTTTAAGGTTACGATGTCATCGTTGTCAAGGTCGCCGCTGAGGATGGTAACATTCGCAGGGTTAGTCAAATTGCGGTCGGTAATCAACGCTTCTGCCATGATGCCCTCAAAGCCGCCGTAAATCTTTACATCGGGTACCAGTACAAAGGCTTTGTCGCGAGGGTCGGAAGAGGTGTTATCAGCAGCGTACTGCGGCTTGTAGGTTCCTGCGGCTACCCAAATCTGGCGGATGGTGTCAGTGGGGAGGCAAACTATCGTTCCCTTGTGCTGCAGGTCAGCCACCAGCAACGGGTCGGCAAGCCCGGCGTAAGCTTTACTCCACGACGAGCCGTCGCCTATGCCATTGCCGGTTACGGTAACGTAGACTATGCCTTTGGCGTCGGGTATGGGAACGGTCTCGTAAGCGCCCATATCAATGCTGCCCAGTTTGCGCGGGTTGCCGGCAAGGTCGGTGGCGGTATTGTTGGCTGCGTTATTTCCTGCATTGATGCAGGGACTGCCAAACAGCAGGCGGTAGTCGCCGGCGGTGGTGGCTGTCCAGCCGAACTGTGTTGGGTCATCCCAAGTTACAAAGAGCGGGTCGTTGGTAGGGTCAGCGCCGTTCAGATTGCCTATTCCTGCACCCATCGTCAGGTTTTCATCTTGTACCAATGAGTAGTCGTAGGTGGGGAAGCTGCTGCCGTCGTTGTAAACGTTAGGATCACTATTTGCTGCCGTATTTCCCCAAACGATACAGTTGGTGAGCGCGGGCGTGGAATTATAGTTAAACATCCCGCCGCCATCGTTGCCTGAGCTGTTTCCGCTGATGGTAACGTTAGTGAGAGCGGGCAAAGAATTCTCGTTAAACATCCCGCCACCGTCGTTGCCTGAGCTGTTTCCGCTGATGGTAACATTGGTGAGCGTGAGCGAGGAATTATTGTTAAACATCCCGCCGCCATCGTTGCCTGAGCTGTTTCCGCTGATGGTAACATTGGCGAGCGTGAGCGAGGCAGCATCATCGTTAAACATCCCGCCGCCGTTGTTGCTTGCGCTGTTTCCGCTGATGGTAAGGTTGGTGAGCGCGGGCGAGGCATCATCATCGTTATACATCCCGCCGCCGGAGTTTTGGGAAAAAAATTGTGAGTTTACGATAATAGTACCTATGCCGTCGGCATTGCCGCCGGTGATGGTGAAGCCGTCAAGCAAGGCGTAGCCGACATTGTCTGCGGAAATCACTACGTGGTAGGCGTTATCAGTATTGTTGCCTATTGTGCCAATGTCGCCGCTGAGGATGGTTACATTAGCGGGGTTCGTCAAATTGCGGTTGGTAATTGACGTTTCTGCCATGACGCCCACAAAGCCGCCGTAAATCTTTACATCTTTTACCAGCACAAAGGCTTTGTCGCGAGGGTCGGAAGAGGTGTTATCAGCAGCGTACTGCGGCTTGTAGGTTCCTGCGGCTACCCAAATTTGCTGAATGGTGTAGTCGGTTTGCGCTGCAAGGAGCGGGTCAGCAAGCCCGGGATAAGCGTTATCCCACGAAGAACCGTCGTATAAGCCATCGCCGGTTACGGTAACATAGACAATGCCGCCGGCGCCCGGTGTTACTTGCGCTTGCGCGCCTATTGCTGCCCATACTGTAATCAGTATTGAACAGACTAACAATAATGAATGTTTCATCTAATGTTTATTTTTTTATACCAAAAGTTCAGACTATAGTTTGTAACATAAATATGAATCAAAAGTTTGTTTAGTTCAATGCAAGCAACCGCAATATATTAAAAAACCGCTTACATATAAAAAATATGTAGTGGTTGTATTGTTATTTAAAAATAATTTGTTATATTCCGCGCGAGGAGCTTTATGGCTTCGCGCATGTGTGTTTAACAAAATTTCGGACATAACTAAACTGTTTATTGAAAAGTTATCAATAACACTAACATGGTTTTCGTTATTACACCAGCCTATAAGCATCTATTTTGAATTTTTGCAAAGGTACGAAAAAAAATTCTTATATGTTGTCAACCAATTTTAATTTTTTTCAACAACAACGTGGTGAAACAAATAACAAATAATGAATAATGAACAATGAATAATGAACAATGAATAATGAATAATGAACAATGAATAATGAACAATGAATAATGAACAATGAATAATGAACAATGAATAATTTTTGTCATTAATTCTCCACTCTCAATTCTTAATTGGTGACGGGAAGAGAAAACGGAGCGTTTTGCCTATTAAGATAGCGAGCAACAATCCCCACAAAGCGCCGCAAAGTACGTCGCCAAAGAAATGTACACCTAAGTAAATACGGCTATAAGAAACGACAATAGCCCATACAATGAGTGTGATTTTCAAGATTCGCAATTTTTTGGCGTAGAGGATGTTAAAAAAGCCTGTTAGAGCAAACACATTGACGGCATGCGAGGAGATAAATCCGTACTGTCCGCCGCAATGCCCATTAACCAAATGCAAAAAAGGCGCAACCGTAGGATCATGGCACGGTCGAAGTCGCTGAACTACATTTTTGAAACAATGCACAGAGGTTTGGTCGGCAATGACAATCAACGCAATCAAGCCTAAAACCACAATCCACGATTGGCGTTTGTATTGCCGAATCACAAAATACAAGAGTAAGGCGTAAAAAGGTATCCATATCCATTTGTCACTCATAAGAACCATGAACGAATCGAACCGGTCGGCATGCAATCCGTTGATAGCCAAAGTGATACGTTTGTCTAAATCAATAATATTCAGCATGTTAAATTGCATTTAATTGGTTCCATATCAAATCTTTGAGAGCATCCATATTTTTTTGTGTAACGGAGGAGATGAACATATTCGGGATATTTCTGGGTAGCGCTTTTTTGAAGGCTCTAATCAGTTCGTCATCCGCTAAGTCGCACTTGGTGATTGCCAAAATACGTTTCTTATCAAGTAATTCAGGATTATGTTTCTTTAGTTCGGAAAGCAGAATTTTGTACTCTGTCTTAATGTCGTCGGTATCGCAAGGTATCATGAACAGCAGGAGTGCGTTGCGTTCGATATGACGTAGAAAGCGCAGTCCCAAGCCTTTTCCTTCGGCGGCGCCTTCGATAATACCCGGTATGTCTGCCATTACAAACGACCGATAGTCCCGATAAGGCACGATGCCTAAGTTGGGAACAAGCGTCGTGAATGGATAATCTGCAATTTCGGGTTTGGCAGCGGATATAACGGATAGTAGGGTGGATTTACCGGCATTAGGAAACCCGACCAAGCCTACATCGGCGAGTACTTTCAATTCCAGTACTTTCCATGCCTCCTGTCCGGGTTCACCCGGTTGTGCGTAGTGGGGCGCTTGGTTGGTGGAGGATTTAAAATGTTCGTTACCCAAGCCACCGCGACCGCCTTGGAGTACGACTAACGTCTGACCGTTTTCTACGATTTCGCCTTCAAACTCCATGGTTTCGGCATCGCGAACGATGGTTCCGAGCGGTACTTCAATGATCACATCTTTACCTTCAGCGCCATGTAGCTGACTGCGTCCGCCGCCTTCACCATCTTCGGCACGAAGATGCTTGGTGTATTTCAGATGGAGTAACGTCCATAAATGGCTGTTTCCTTTGAGAATGATATGTCCGCCGCGTCCGCCATCCCCACCGTCGGGACCGCCACGCGGATTACTGCGGGTACGTAAAAAATGCATCGACCCGGCGCCACCTTTGCCGGATTGACATAGAAGCTTTACGTAATCTACAAAGTTAGAATTAGCCATTACAAATGGTCTATGATATGTTGAATCTTTGAAGCCGTATCTTCGATACTGTGAATACCGCTGATGATTTGCAACTTACCTTGCTTTTGATAATAAACTTTTAATTCGGCAGTGATAGACTCGTAAACTTCTAAACGTTTACGTATCACACTTTCAGTATCATCAAGCCGTCCGGAACTTTTTCCGCGCTCAAGGATGCGTTGAACAAGGGATTCGGAGTCCACATCCAAATCAATGACGACACTGATAGTTTCGCCTCTGTCGCTTAACAATTGGTCTAAAAACACAGCCTGTGCTTTTGTACGAGGGTATCCGTCAAACAGACAGCCGTTGAAGTGTGGACGCGGATGGGTGTGTTGCATGATTAAGTCATTAACGATGTCATCGGAAACAAGCCCGCCACTGGCAATGATACCCGATATTTTTTTGCCGATGTCGGAACCGGCTTGCATTTCCGTACGTAAGCAATCACCGGTGGAAATGTGATAGATACCGCACTCGTTAGCAATAATCTTGGCTTGTGTGCCTTTGCCTGATCCCGGAGGACCTAACATAATGATATTTAGCATGACATTTTGTTTTAACTTGCAAATATACACAAAATTTTTCAATTTTACAGAGAGAATAAGACATAAAAACCATTTTTTTAACCTTTTTCATTTTGTTTTCAAATTTTTTTGTATCTTTGCAGGATACGTTGGTTTTGATTGGCGATTTTGATTTATGGGAAAAACAAAATATATATTTGCTACGGGAGGCGTTGCCTCTTCGTTGGGGAAAGGCATTTTATCTTCGTCCTTAGCGCGATTATTGCTGTCGCGTGGCTATTCGGTTACAATTCAAAAATTAGACCCCTATATCAACATCGATCCCGGTACGCTCAATCCCTACGAGCATGGCGAATGTTATGTAACGGAAGACGGCGCCGAAACCGACCTTGACCTTGGGCACTACGAACGTTTCACGAATGAACCTACATCGCAAGCTAACAATGTAACTACAGGTCGTGTTTATCAGAGCGTCATCGAAAAAGAACGACGCGGAGACTATTTGGGTGAAACAGTCCAAGTGATTCCGCATATCACCGACGAACTCAAACGGCGCATCTTGCTGATAGCAAAGACGCACCATTATGATTTTATTATCACTGAAATTGGCGGTACTGTAGGCGATATTGAAGGGTTACCATTCATTGAAGCCATCCGACAACTACGTTTAGAATTAGGGAAAAATGCACTGTGTATTCATTTGGCATACGTTCCGTTTTTAGCGGCAGCCGGTGAGTTAAAGACCAAACCAGCCCAACATTCGGTCAAGATGTTGCTTGAACAAGGCATACAGCCTGAAATTATCGTGTGCCGTACAGAACATAAATTGACCGATAGCTCGCGTGCAAAAATAGCGCTGTTTTGCAATGTTGACAAATCCTGCGTCATGGAGTCATTAGATGCTCGATCTATCTACGAAGTACCCTTGTTGATGCAGCAAGAAGGATTGGATGTACAAGTGCTTAAAAAATTTGGCATCAAATATCAACAACATCCTTCCGACTTAAAGCGATGGACGGAGTTTGTTGATCGTATGTACCATCCCAAACATAGCGTCAATATTGGATTGGTGGGCAAGTATGTCGAACTCAAGGATGCTTATAAATCCATTAGTGAGGCTTTTGTTCATGCTGGTACCGTGCTCAATTGTAAGGTGAATATCAAATGGATACATTCGGAGACGATCACCCCTAAAAATGTAGCCTCTCTGCTGGACGGGCTATCCGGTGTTCTGGTAGCGCCGGGTTTTGGCACCCGCGGCGTAGAAGGCAAAATTACAGCCATTAACTACGTACGTACGCATAATATTCCGTTCTTGGGTATTTGTCTCGGTATGCAGTGTGGCGTTATCGAATTTGCCCGTAATGTGCTGCACTTGAAAGATGCCAATTCTACAGAGATGGTCGCTAACCCCAAGCATCCGGTCATCGATTTTATGGAAAATCAAAAAAATATTGATAAAAAAGGTGGTACCATGCGCTTGGGCGCTTATCCGTGTACACTCAAAACAGATAGTTTGGCTTATAAAATTTATAAGAAAAAAGATATTTCGGAACGACATCGGCATCGTTATGAGTTCAATAATGCCTATTTACCGGCGTTTGAGAAAGCCGGTATGGTCGCGTCAGGTATCAATTCGGTATCCAACTTGGTAGAGGTGATGGAGATTCCCAAACATCCGTTTTTTGTGGGTGTTCAGTACCATCCCGAATACAAAAGTACCGTTGTAAATCCGCATCCGTTATTTGTCGCCTTTGTGCAAGCAACCTTATCCAAAGAAAAACATAAATGAAGACAGTTGTGAAATACCGAACGGTATTATTAAAGCTCAGTGGCGAGTCCTTGATGGGTTCGTTGGATTATGGCTTGGATCCTGCGATGTTGCAGCAGTATGCGTCCGATATTAAAGAGGCTTATCTTGCAGGCTGCAGGATAGGCATTGTGATTGGGGGCGGTAATATCTATCGTGGCATGCAGGGCGCTACCACTGGTATTGACCGTGCACGTGGAGATTATATGGGCATGATGGCAACCCTTATCAACAGTATTGCGCTACAAGATACCTTAGAACAAATGGGCGTTTCGGTGCGTTTGTTATCCGGATTGGCAGTAGATCCTATTGCTGAAAAAATGTCAAGAGAACGTGCAAAACGCTATCTCGACCAAAATAATGTCGTGATTATGGCTGCCGGTACCGGTAATCCGTACTTCACGACCGACACAGGCGCTACTTTGCGTGCATTGGAAATTGAAGCCGATATTTTCTTAAAAGGTACGCGAGTGGACGGCATCTATACCGCTGACCCCGAAAAAGATCCTACAGCTATTAAATATGACCGGATTCATTGCCAAGAATGTTACGAGAAGAAACTCAAGATTATGGATTTGACGGCTTTCGCTTTATGTAGTGATAGCAAATTGCCGATTTGCGTTTTTGATATGAATAAAAAAGGCAATCTCTATCGGATTATTAACGGCGAGCACGTAGGCACTCTGGTTCATTACGACTAAGCGCCGAGCAATACTAATTGCGGTTTATTATTCTTATCTCTATTCGCCTGTTTCTACTACGATTATCTTGTATTTTGTTGGGTTCGGACTTGTCTAAGGATTGGATAAAGTTTGGATCATAGCCTTGCATAGCCAAATAAGCCATGGCAGCTTCGGCACGGTGTTGATCACGTTCGCCATTTTTATTTGCTACAAATTCGTTAGGTACAAGCGGTTCGGTATCGCCTTTACTTATAGTTTGAATACGGTCGGGTGCGATACCACTTGCGACCATATAGTTTTTTGCGGCTTCTGCACGACGTAATCCTACCTTGAAATTGTTTTCGCGCGTACCAAGATTACAGGTATGACCTTCGATAATGATGGTTGCGTCGGTATCGCGTTTTAACAAAGCTATCGTTATATCTAATTCGGTTTTATTAGCTTCAGAAGGTTCTATTTGAGCAACGCCATAGTTGCTTATGGGTTGTTGTGCCTGTACTATGTCTGTCGCATTTTGACGACGTTCTTGTTTTAGGGTTTCCATGAGTTGTCGGACTTCTGGATTTTGTAGCGCTTCCTTAACCTTTGCAGCGCCGGTTTTATCCATACTACGACGGCGGCGAATCTCTGCAATGACGGGGCTTACAACTTCATTAGTGTCATAGACCGGAGCTACAAACGGCTTGATGACAATTTTCTTAAAGGGAGCCTCGTTGATAGTGTCTCCTGTGCTTGGAGGTAGTTTAGTAGGTGGTGGCGTTGGGTCGAAGAGTGTTGCAAATACGGACAGCGCGGTATCCCTTGATACAGCAGTGGTATTATAGGGTTTCACAATACTTTCGACCATGAACCGGATAGTGTCTCGTAGTGTAGAAGAATATTTTGTATCTATGGTAAAAACATCCTCAATTACAGTACTGGAGTTACTATTTGGGTAAGAAAGATCAGTTGCGGATTTTAAAGGTCCTTCAGTTGTCGGTGTGTAAATATTGGAACGTACAATAATATCCGGAGAACGGAACGGTTGTTGAGGTTTTTGTGCTGTTTTCATAAACGCAAAAGCTATTTTGATGCCTGCCGATAGGGGAGATGCACGCTTGAAAAATCGATAATTCGGCGTGTGTTGAGAAGATAGAACACTTCGGGTGGATACGCCGTCGGGCGAAATACGTATAAAATCACCATTCTGTTTTGCGAGAATATTATTTAACCCGTAATCAATGTAAACACCGGTATAAATCACGCGTTCATTCTTCAAGGACCATTTCATACCCGCTTCAACACTAAAAGACAAGGCAACGCCAGATAATACGTTCTTTCCGGAAGCATCGACAGGATAGGTACCATAATATCCCGGATCGGCTTGAATCAGATTGTCAGCAACGACTTTTGAGATCGTTACAGTTCCGTCCGTAGTGTTAAACCTACTACTCAAAGGAATAGTCAATTTAAACCCGACGCTGCCATAAAATTGTTCGGCAGTCTGATAACGTAGCATGGCTGGTATTTGTAAAAAAATAGCCTGCTGATGTTCCTCGTAATGACGCAGCGTAATAGTGTTTTCAATTCTACTGACTGAAGTGGCAGGATTCTTGATAAGGCAATTATATGAAAAATTAGAAATGCTTGTGTTGACATTATGTAAGGACATATCTAAACCTGTTCCAAGGCTCCAGTTTTTGTTGAGATAATGTCGTATATTCGCTCCCATTAACCCTCCAAGACCATGATTATAAACGCTTGTAGTAGTAGTGTAACGCAATGAGGATAAACCGCCTGCCACGTGAAAAGAAAATTCCATGGTCGGTTCATAAATCACGGCATGCACGGGTAACGGCTTGAGGCATAGCACAACACTAACCAACAAAGAGACGATTACAAAACGACTCGCAAACAGGTAAAAACAAACTCGACTCCTATGTGTTTTCTTCGATGGCAATGGATTGCGTATTGACTATCTTTTATATGGATATTTGGGGACAAAGATACGATATTTTTAAGAAATATAGAGCAAAACGCTCAAATCTTTTTTGAGATATCATAAATAGTCCTTTAATGATGGGCTGTGTAATTGAAAATTATTTCGTATATTTGCAGTATGGATACTACGTCGATAAAACAACGGTTTGGCATTATTACGAACGATTCAGCTATGAATCGGGCAATAGAGATTGCAATGCAGGTGGCAGCTACGGATTTGAGCGTGTTGATCACCGGCGAAAGTGGTGTTGGAAAAGAGTTTTTTCCAAAAATTATACATTACAATAGTCAGCGTAAGCACGGTCCCTACATTGCTATTAACTGCGGCGCTATACCGGAGGGTACTATTGACTCGGAATTGTTTGGGCACGAAAAAGGCTCGTTTACAGATGCTAAAGAGGCTCGTAAAGGGTATTTTGAAGTAGCAAGCGGAGGCACTCTCTTTTTGGATGAGGTGGCGGAATTACCGTTAGCAACACAGGTACGATTGCTACGCGTATTGGAAACCGGAGAGTTTATTAAGGTGGGGTCGTCTAAATCTCAAAAAACGGATGTCCGAGTAGTTGCCGCTACCAATGTGGATATTCCGGCGGCTATTACACGTGGTAAATTTCGAGAAGATCTGTATTATCGCCTGAATACGATAGCCATTTTGGTACCAGCGCTACGCGACCGTAAAGAGGATATTGAACTCCTATTCCGTAAGTTTGCAACCGATATGAGCGAAAAATACCGTGTACCGATACTACAACTTAAACCGGATGCAAAACAAGCGCTCCTTCACTACGCTTGGCAAGGTAATGTGCGACAACTCAAAAATATCACCGAACAAATTTCTATCGTTGAACCGGAGCGTCATTTAAGCGCCGAGGTGTTACGGAAATATTTACCACCGGAACGCCATTTTTATCCTGTATTATCAGGTATAGACACTAAGCAAGGCATGAGTGAACGCGATATTTTGTATAGCGTGCTCTTTGATATGAAGCGCGATATTACAGAGTTAAAAAAGGTTATTGCCGGCATGCTGAAAGGGAATGTTCCCGTTAGAGAGGCTCTGTTTGATAAACCGGCTTTATCCACAGCCGATAAAATGTTTTTTCACGAAGAACAGGATGTAACGGTTGCGTCTGACCCAATGCCCTTTGTGCCCGATGCCGAACTACCGGTCGATGCAGATGACGACGCCTCTTTTCAAGACGCGCAAGAAACTTCGGAAGACTCGCTATCGTTAGATAAACAAGAACTATCAACCATTCAAAAAGCATTAGAGAAATATAAAGGGAAACGCCGTTTGGCAGCTCAGGAATTAGGCATATCAGAACGCACTTTATACCGTAAAATTAAGGACTTTGGCTTAGACTACTTATGATAAACCGCAAATTAACAAGTTGTATGGCGCTCCTATTCTACGCACTATTGGTAGGATGCTACAGTTTCACGGGTTCCTCCATTCCCGCTGATATTAAAACAATATGGATCGGCTCATTCCCCAATCGTGCAACTTTAGTAAATCCAACATTAAGTTCCGATTTTACAGATGGATTGCGGTCGTATATTTTAAGTCGCGCACGGTTCAACGAAGTGGATATGGAATCTGCAGACATTGCTATTGACGGCGAAATAACGGCTTACGATATTACGGCTATCGCTATTCAGAGCGATGCCACTGCTGCATTGAATAAACTGTCGGTCAGCATTAAAATCAATTTCGTTAATAATAAATATCCCAAGGATGGTTTTTCACAAACATTTACCCGTTATCAGGAGTTTCCGAGTTCGCAGGACATATCGGTAGTAGAGTCTGATTTGGTATCTCAGATTATTAAAGAAATTACGGAGGACGTTTATAACAGGGCGTTTTCTAATTGGTAAGTGAACGCCGCAGACGGGCTACAGGGATGTTGATTTGTTCGCGGTATTTAGCAATGGTGCGCCGCGAAAGCGTGATACCGTTGGCGGAGAGCATGTGCTGTATGGTATCATCATTGAGAGGATGCCGTTTATCTTCCGCAGCAATATATTGTGCGATGAGGTCTTTGACTTGTGTGGCAGAGGTTTCACCACCGTCTTGCGTTGCAACACCTGTCGAAAAGAAACTGCTAAGCGGTAGAATACCAAAATCCGTTTCAACGTATTTGCTATTGACGACGCGGGAAATTGTAGATATATCTCGTTGTGTCAGGTCGGCAATCTCCTGCTGTGTTAAAGGCTTTAACGTAGCAATATCACCGGTTTTAAAATAGTTCGATTGTACCTTTACCAGCGCATGTATAACTAATTGCAGAGTGTCATAACGCATTTTCATAGCTTCTACAAAGAATTTGGCAGAGTCTATTTTCTGTTTAACAAACATTGCCGTATCCGTCTGTTCTTGCGTTTTATGCTTCGTCTGCGTATAGGTTTGCAACAAATCCGCATACTGTCGGTTTATGCTAAGCGATGGACTATTACGCTGATTGAGTGTTATTTGCAACTGGTCGTTGCTATAGTGCACGAAAAAATCAGGAAACACACTTTGAGAGATAGGGCGACTTTGACCGGCATAACTCGAACCCGGCTTAGGGTTGAGCTTGGTGATCTCGTCAATAGCCTCAGACAGTTTTTGTTCATCAATTTTAAGCCGATTTTGAATAAGCGTATAGCGTTTATTGACAAAATAGTCGAACATACGTTCAAGAATAGCTTCGGCACACGTAATTTGTGGCGTCTGAGTTTTGTGTCGGAGTTGTAATAACAAACAT
Source organism: Bacteroidia bacterium (assembly GCA_025999775.1). Taxonomy (GTDB): domain Bacteria; phylum Bacteroidota; class Bacteroidia; order Bacteroidales; family P3; genus BNXT01. Next base: position 12,406 of record BNXT01000005.1, read on the forward strand.
TCTTTGAGGTTGCGTGCAGCAATACCGGACGGATCAAATGTTTGTATAATGGCTAATATCTCCGTAACATGGTGTACCGATGTTGTGATGCTATTTGTAAAAGCCAAATCATTGGTTATCTGTTCGGGCGTACGTTTAAGATAACCGTCCGCATCAAGATTGCCGATAATGGTCTTGCCGATCACTAAATCTGTGCTTGAGAGTGTTGATAACCGTAGCTGTGATAATAAATAATCGAAGAGTGTGTTTTCTTGCGACAGTGCATAAAACGTGTTTTCGGGCTTTTCGGTATAATTATCCGAACGTAATTTGTAACTGGCAATATCGTCTTCGTCTAAGTAATCATTGATGTCAAAATCGCTGCTGTCGCGTGAAAGATTCGTATTTTCTATTCTGACAGTCTCGTCTGGATCTTCGGATAAATCGTTGGTAGAGGTCTCTTCATTAGCGAGTTCTTCCAAAGCCGGATTTTCTTCAATCTCTTGTTTGATGCGCTGTTCGAGTTCCATTAAAGGGAGTTGCAACAAACTGGTCAGCTGAATTTGTTGAGGCGAAAGCTTCTGTTGTTGCCGTATGTTGATGGATTGTTTGAGCATGCTGCGAGGCTTTTAGAAATCAGCGTTCATAGGTGTACGCGGGAAGGGGACGACATCGCGGACATTAGTCATGCCGGTAATAAACAGCAGCAGACGATCAAAGCCCAATCCAAAGCCGGAATGAGGCGCAGACCCAAAGCGACGCGTATCCAAATACCACCACATATCTTTTTGTGGAATATTCAACTCATCAATACGTTGTTTGAGCTTCTCGTAATCCTCTTCACGTTGCGACCCGCCAATGATTTCCCCGATACGCGGAAAGAGAACATCCATTGCACGAACTGTTTTGCCATCTTCGTTTTGCTTCATGTAAAAAGCTTTAATCTCTTTGGGATAATCGGTTAAAATGACCGGTTTCTGAAAATGTTTTTCGACCAAATAACGCTCGTGTTCACTTTGCAAATCCGTGCCCCAATCTACGCGAAACTCAAATTTTTGCTCCGATTGTTTTAGAATCTCAATAGCTTCGGTGTAAGAAAGCCTTACAAATGTGGCTGTTATTGCCGATTTAAGTCGGTCGATGAGTTCTTTATCATACATGTCGTTTAGAAACTGCAAATCGTCGAGACAGTGGTCTAACGCCCATTGTACGAGGTACTTGAGAAACTCTTCGGCGAGGTTCATGTTATCGGTAATATCGTAGAATGCCATTTCGGGTTCATTCATCCAAAACTCGGCGAGGTGGCGGGGTGTGTTGGAGTTTTCGGCACGGAACGTCGGACCAAAAGTATAAATCTTTGACAACGCTAAAGCGCCAAGTTCGCCTTCTAACTGTCCGGAAACGGTGAGATTAGCGGGCTTCCCAAAGAAATCGGCGTTGTAATCAACCTGACCGTCCTTAGTGGGAACATTATGGAGATCAAGCGTTGTTACCTGAAACATTTGACCGGCGCCCTCGGCATCGGAGGCGGTAATAATGGGCGTATGCAGGTAAACGAAGTCGTGTTCGTGATAAAAGGTGTGTAGCGCATAAGCCATTTGGTGCCGTATTCGCAGCACCGCCCCGAAGGTATTGGTACGTGGACGTAAATGGGCATTCTCGCGTAGAAATTCCAAGGAATGTCCTTTTTTTTGCAAAGGATAGGTCTCCGCATCGGCAGTACCATACACTACAATAGTCTCGGCTTGCAACTCAACGGCTTGTCCTTGACCAATGGATTCTACTAATTTCCCTTCAACAGCAATGCACGCGCCGGTGGTGATTTGCTTAAGTAAAGCCTCATCAAAATTTGCTAAATCAGCGACAATCTGGATATTGTGAATGGTCGAACCATCATTAAGGGCTATAAATGCAACGTTCTTGTTGCCTCTACGTGTACGAACCCAACCTTTGATCCCTACGGTTGTATTAACACACTGCGTGTCTTTTAATAGCTTTTTTACAGAAAAATATGCCATAGCTTAAATTTTAATACAAATTTACGCAAAATTTTTGAATTACACCAAACAATACAATGAATAATGAATAATGAACAATGAATAATGACAGAATGAACCCTCCCGTTAGGGAGGTGATGTTGGTAGAAAAATCGTTGTCATCAAAAGAAAATCCCTTCGGGTGGGGTGTAAAAAAGAATGTAAAATTTCATTGTATAATCATTCTATATAAAGTCTAATAGAATTTAACAATTAAAATATTATTCTTACCTTTGTAAAAAATCTTAAATCCGCAACTAAAAATAACAAAAATAAGCAAAGCGTTGAGAATAAAACAATTGCAACGCTTTTTGTTCCCCCCAAAGGGTGTCTCGAAAAAAAAGTCAAAAAAAAGTTTGTCAGAATAAAAAAAAGTTGTAACTTTGCAGTCCCCAAAAAACGGGGTATAGAAAAGGCAGAGGAGTAAGGGATAAATTATTGGACGGAAGTCGAGTAGTTTAGCGGTTGACGGAGAGAACATACAGGGTATCGTCTTGTATGAGGAGGAAGTCGAGTGAGTTCATTGACATTATGGAAGGAAGTGTAATAATATTACAAGACACGAGAGCAAATTAACAAAAAATAAGCGAGTTCAAATAAGAACTTAAAAAAATAAAAGGTTACTTTTTTAACGATAGAAACTCATACATTATATCGTATGTGCGAGTAGTTAAGGAGGTACCGTCGAGTTATTAGATTAAAAGAATTTAATAAGGGCGCACGGGGGATGCCTAGGCTCTTAGAGGCGAAGAAGGACGTGACAAGCTGCGAAAAGTTTCGGGGAGGAGCAAATATCCGTTAATCCGAAAATATCCGAATGGGACAACCCACTATACTGAAGGTATAGTATCACACTTCAAGGTGTGAGGCAAACCCGGGGAACTGAAACATCTAAGTACCCGGAGGAGAAGAAAATAAAAATTATTCTGCGAGTAGTGGCGAGCGAAAGTGGAAGAGCCCAAACCATATAAGTTACGGCTTGTATGGGGTTAGAGGACTGAGACATAGAGAGATGCGATATAGGAGAACTACCTGGAAAGGTAGGTCAAAGAGGGTGAAAGCCCCGTATCCGACATATTGTATTGACTTATCAGTATCCTGAGTAGGTCGGGACCAGAGAAATCCTGATTGAAGTTGCCGGTACCATCCGGTAAGGCTAAATACTACTAAGAGACCGATAGTGAACCAGTACCGTGAGGGAAAGGTGAAAAGTACTCCGAACAGGAGGGTGAAAGAGAACCTGAAACCGTGCGCTTACAAGCGGTCGGAGTCCCATATAGGGATGACGGCGTGCCTTTTGCATAATGAGCCTACGAGTTACATATTTTAGCGAGGTTAAGTGCCAGTAGGTATGAAGCCGGAGCGAAAGCGAGTCTGAACAGGGCGTATAGTTAGGATGTGTAGACGCGAAACTTTGTGATCTACCCATGGTCAGGTTGAAGGTTGGGTAACACCAACTGGAGGACCGAACTGATAGACGTTGAAAAGTCTTCGGATGAACTGTGGGTAGGGGTGAAAGGCTAATCAAACTGAGAGATAGCTCGTACTCCCCGAAATGTTTTTAGGAACAGCCTGGAGAAGAGTATCATAGAGGTAGAGCTACTGATAGGATGCGGGGGTTTCACCACCTACCAAATCCTGACAAACTCCGAATGCTATGATATATACTCTGGAGTGAGGCCATGGGTGCTAATGTCCGTGGCCGAGAGGGAAAGAACCCAGACTAACAGTTAAGGTCCCGAAATGTGTGTTAAGTTGAAATAACGAGGTGCGATTGCACAGACAGCTAGGATGTTGGCTTGGAAGCAGCCATACATTTAAAGAGTGCGTAACAGCTCACTAGTCGAGCGATTGTGCGTGGATAATAAACGGGCATCAAACACACTACCGAAACTATAGATTGACAGTAATGTCACTGGTAGGGGAGCATTCTTATTGAGTCGAAGGCGAACTGTAAGGTTTACTGGATTGATAAGAAAAGCAAATGTAGGCATAAGTAACGATAATGAGGGCGAGAAACCCTCACACCGAAAGACTAAGGTTTCCTGATCAACGCTAATCGGATCAGGGTTAGTCGGGACCTAAGGCGAGGCCGAAGGGCGTAGTCGATGGACAACTGGTTAATAATCCAGTACTTGCTAATTTAGTGATGTGGTGACAGAGTAGTTAGCTACCTGCGTACTGACGGAATAGTACGTTGAAGGGTGTAGTCGTAGATACAGTAGGCAAAACCGCTGTAGAGATGAACCTAATAGTATCACAAGGCTTCGGCTGCGTGAATAATGGTAGTAAGACAAGCTTTCAAGAAAACCCGCTAAACAAATAAATTAGGAACCCGTACCGCAAACCGACACAGGTGGTCGAGGATAATATCCAAAGGTGCTCGAGTGATTCATGGCTAAGGAACTAGGCAAAATAACCCTGTAACTTCGGGAGAAAGGGTGCTGTAGAGATACAGCCGCAGAGAAAAGGCCCTGGCGACTGTTTAACAAAAACACATGGCTTTGCGAAATCGAAAGATGAAGTATAAGGCCTGACACCTGCCCGGTGCTGGAAGGTTAAGAGGAGATGTTATCGCAAGAGAGGCATTGAATTGAAGCCCCAGTAAACGGCGGCCGTAACTATAACGGTCCTAAGGTAGCGAAATTCCTTGTCGGGTAAGTTCCGACCTGCACGAATGGTGTAACGATCTGGGCACTGTCTCAGCCATGAGCTCGGTGAAATTGAAGTAACGGTGAAGATGCCGTTTACCCGTAACGGGACGAAAAGACCCCGTGAACCTTCACTACAACTTAACATTGATTTTGGGTAACTGATGTGTAGGATAGGTGGGAGACTGTGAAGCTAGCACGCAAGTGTTGGTGGAGTCAACGTTGAAATACCACCCTTTATTTACTTGGAATCTAACTTGAGCGAATCAAGGACCGTGTTTGGCGGGTAGTTTGACTGGGGTGGTCGCCTCCAAAAGAGTAACGGAGGCTTTCAAAGGTTCCCTCAGTACGGTTGGTAACCGTGCGAAGAGCGCAATAGCATAAGGGAGCTTGACTGTGAGACATACAAGTCGATCAGGTAGGAAACTAGGATATAGTGATCCGGTGGTTCCGCGTGGAAGGGCCATCGCTCAAAGGATAAAAGGTACTCCGGGGATAACAGGCTGATCATTCCCAAGAGCTCACATCGACGGAATGGTTTGGCACCTCGATGTCGGCTCGTCACATCCTGGGGCTGGAGAAGGTCCCAAGGGTTCGGCTGTTCGCCGATTAAAGTGGCACGCGAGCTGGGTTCAGAACGTCGCGAGACAGTTCGGTCTCTATCTGTTATGGGCGTTAGAAATTTGCGAGGACCTGACTCTAGTACGAGAGGACCGAGTCGGACGTACCGCTAGTGTACCTGCTGTGGTGCCAACCGCATCGCAGGGTAGCTATGTACGGATGAGATAAGTGCTGAAAGCATCTAAGTACGAAACTCACCTCAAGATGAGATTTCTTTTAAGGGTCGTTGAAGACGACAACGTTGATAGGCTACAGGTGTAAAGTCAGTGATGGCAAAGCCGAGTAGTACTAATTACCCGTAGAATTCTTTTGAAAAACTCTAGTGTGTTACACTTCCTCCATTTAATGTTATACCGTATTATGGTGACAAATGCATCGGGGATCACCTCTTCCCATTCCGAACAGAGTCGTTAAGACCGATAGCGCCAATGGTACTGCCTCCAACCGAGGTGGAAGAGTAGGTAGTCGCCACCCATATCAACGCCTTGCTATTATATAGCAGGGCGTTGCTGTTTATTGTACATTCCCTCTTATCAATAGTCTTTTTATTCATACTTTGTCTTTTGTCTTGATACATTTTCTTGTTCATTTTCTTTTGTTGCAACAAAAGAAAACGAACCAAAAGAAAAATGCTTGCTAAAAATAACAGTCGCACACCCCTGCGCAAGCTCAATTGTCTGAATCAGGATTTGCAGGATTAAAGGATTAACAAGATAATACAGAATTGAGAAATGTAGAAATTGAGACACTCACACTCCACATATTGTTCATTATTCATTGTTAATTATTATTTAGTTGTGGCATAGTAGATTTTGCGTTAAACGAAGAAGTTTGTAGAGGCGTAAAAATGCAAGCTGTTTGAACAGGCATAGCCTGTGAGTTTTTGCATTTTAGCCTCGTAAAACTGCGTAGTAGCAAAATATACTCAGCCTTGATTTTTTCTTTTGTTACTTTTCTTTTGTATCAAGACAAAAGGAAAAGTAAGAAAAAAAAGGCTATTGCAACAAAAGAAAATGAACAATAAAAATTGTCAAGACCAAAGTAGAAGAAAATCTATAGCACCTCAAAAAAAGAGTTAACCGAAATAATGAACAATTATTTCAAAAAATTACGTAAATTTGTACCGCAAAATGGGGACTTTCCCGCTTAAATCATAGAACCTAAAATGAAGATATTTAAATTTGGTGGCGCCAGTTTGGCTAATGCTCAGTGTTTTAGAAATACAGCGAATATCATTGCGCAGTATTTAGATGAACCTTTGGTGGTCGTCGTTTCGGCAATGGGAAAAACAACGAACCAGCTCGAAGAATTGCTCTCTACCAGCCGAAATGGAGGCGATGTATTGCCCATTTACAATCAAATCAGGGATGCCCATTTCCTTGTACTTTCCGAACTCTTTCCGAGTGTGGCGGATGCCGTGTATTCCGAAGTTGAGGCATTGTTTTTTGCGATGATGCATACGTTCAAACTCAAGGACGAAGACTATGATTACCACTACGACCAAATGGTGGGTATGGGTGAAATGTTATCATCAACTATCCTTAGTCATTATCTGAGCAATCAAGGTGTACAAAATACGTGGTGCGATGTCAGAACGTGCATCGCAACGGATAGCATTTTCCGAGAAGGCAATGTTAATTGGACTGTTACCGAACGTCAAATTCGGCAGCGTATCGAACCCGTCGTAGCGCATACCCCGTGCGTCATAACACAGGGTTTTATTGGAATGGACGACAAAAAACGAATGACCACATTAGGCAGGGAAGGCTCGGACTATACTGCGGCTATTTTTGCCTATTGCTTGCAAGCCAAAAGTATGACAATATGGAAAGATGTACAAGGCTTTCTCAATGCAGATCCCAGATTTTTCGATAATCCCCAAAAAATAGACATACTTTCGTACAACGAAGCCATTGAACTAGCATATTACGGAGCATCGATCATCCATCCTAAGACAATAAAACCTCTTCAAAATAAACAAATACCCTTGTTGGTCAAGTCGTTTAATAATCCGGAGGCATCAGGAACAGTTATTCATAACGAAGAAGCCATAGAAACTTCAAAATTGACTTACTATATCTGCAAACCTAATCAAGTACTATTTTCAATTTATCCTAAGGATTTTTCATTTATAGCAGAGCAAAATCTGTCGTTCATCCTCTTTGTTTTTGCTGAAAACAATATGAAAATCAACCTTATGCAGAATGCGGCAGTCAGTTTTACGGTGTGTGTGGACTGTAATAAACAGCGTATTGCCGATTTGGTTGAAACCTTGTCGAATAAGTTTGATGTACGCTATAATGAGCATTTGGAATTAGTTACGGTGCGACACTATAGGAACGTTGACATCAAGGCGATGCTTGGGGATGCGACTATTTTCTTGGAACAACGCAATCGAACGACGGCGCAATTTGTAGTACGTGGATTTTGTAAGTAGTGAATGAACGATAAAACACTCATTGTCATTGAAGGACCTACGGCTGTCGGGAAAACGGCGTTTGCCATTGATATGGCATTGCAGTATCGGACGGAGATTATCTCTGCTGATTCGCGACAGTTTTACAAGGAACTAAACATTGGCGTTGCTCGTCCGTCGGAAGCAGAATTGGCAATTGTAAAGCACCATTTTGTCGCACATATCAGTGTGATGGATTATTATAGCGTGTCGAAGTTTGAACAAGACGTGCTAACCTTATTAGAAACCTTGTTTGAAACGCATGCTACGGTTGTCATGGTAGGTGGTTCCGGCTTGTATGTGAATGCGGTTTGCCATGGTATTGACGAACTGCCTGACCCAGACCCGAAATTACGCGCGGAAATAGCGTCGCTGTACGAACAAGAAGGTTTAGAGGCGTGTCAAAATAAACTATTACAGTTAGACCCGGTGTTTTACCGACAAATAGACCTTGCTAACCATAAACGAGTGTTACGTGCAATAGAAGTGTGTCTGCAGACAGGTAAACCGTATTCGCAATTGCGCACCAGCACAAAGAAACAACGTCCGTTTCATATTCAACGTATAGCGTTGAATAGAGATAAAACGAATTTGTATCAGCGCATTGACCAACGGGTTGATACCATGATAGCCGTAGGATTGATAAACGAAGCGCTGCCATTGTACGCTCACCGTACCCTCAACGCGCTTAATACGGTGGGTTACAAGGAATTGTTTGCTTATTTTGATGGTAAAATAAGTATTGAACAAGCTATTACAGATATTAAAACGCATAGTCGTCGCTATGCCAAGCGTCAATTAACGTGGCTTAATGCGCAGGAAGGACTGCAATGGCAGCTGCTTTAGTTGACGACGGTTACTATTTTACCGGCAAAAAACAGTGTTTCCCCTGCCAACGGATGGTTGAAGTCTAAGGTTACCGTTTGTCCGTCAACCTCCAAGATGATGGCGTGCATTTCTTCGTCATCATCGGTTTTAATGGGGACGACATCCCCCGGCTCCAAAGGAACGGTATCGCCGTCGGGAAACAGTTCTTCGATAGGGATGGTAGTTACAAGGTCGTCTTCGTAGTCTCCGTAGGCATCCTCCGGCTGTACGGTGAGTTCAAAATGATCGCCGGACGATAAACCAAGGATGTGATTTTCAATTTTGTCTAATAACTCTCCCGTACCAAGTTGGACGTTAAGCGGTTCCTGCTCGGAGATTTCTTCGATGACATCGCCGTTTTTATCATCATAGCGTAATAGATAAGCAATAGATAAACAAGAATTTGATGTAATAGGCATAGAATATAGTTTTAGGAACTACAAAAATACGAAAATTATAGAAATATAGAGCATTTTTTTTTGGTTAAATTTTTTTTATTAAAATATTTTTTTTACCTTTGCAGACTGTAAGAGGGTGAAACAAAGTTATAAAACCATCTTGAATTTAAACAATAGATGTAACGTGAAGCATACACTGCTCATAGATCTTCATAGCTTAAAAAATGCCTACTGTGGTTTGTGGACGTTTACTTGTGAATTTGGAAATGAATTGATTCGGCAGATTGATTTTGATAAGTGGGACGTAACGTTTCTTGTGCCTGAAAATCATCCGTTTACAAGCGATAAAGTGCATTACAAAACGCTCAAATGGTGGCACCGTTTCACTTCGCTTTTATGGCGCTACGATGTGGTACACGCTACAGCGCAAAACTCACCCTATATTAGGCGTAAAAACAGACATACCAAGTATGTCGTTACAATCCATGATCTGAATTTCTTGTACGAAAAGCGGTCGTTTAAAATGCAGCGTTATCTTAGTAAATATCAGCACAACATTAAAGGCATAGATCATATTGTGTGTATATCATGGTTTACGGAACAGGACGTATTGCAGTATTTGCAGATTGGAAAAAGCAAACATAGCGTTATTTATCACGGTTTGACATTACCTGGTGGTTCTTCGTCTTTGGCTGCCGGTTCAGTAGCGGAAAGTATCAAAGACAAGCCCTATTTGTTCGATATTTCTACGATTATGCGTAAAAAAAATATTCTAATATTAGTAGAGATGATGCGTTTTTTGCCGGATATGAATTTGGTGGTTGCGGGAAAAGTGGTTCATCAGGACTATTACGAAGAGATAGTGCAGGCGATAGCGATGTATGAGCTTAAAGATAGAGTATTGATGCTGGGTAGTGTAACGGAGGAAGAGAAATGGTGGCTTTATGAACATTGTACCGCTTTTGTGTTTCCCTCGTTGGCAGAAGGATTTGGACTACCGCCCTTGGACGCTATGCAGGTTGGAAAGCCGGTGTTTGCCTCACGAAGTACCAGTATCCCTGAGATTTGTGGCGAGATGGCTTTTTATTGGGATATTTTAGAAGGACAAGCTATGGCGCAAGTAGTACAATCAAACCTCGCAAACACAACAGCGCCTCAATGCAATGCAAAGCTACTGAAAGCCTATACCCAAAAGTATAATTGGAACCGGTGTATCAACCAATATATGGACGTTTATGAAAAACTGTTGAAATGAAATGGTGGATACAAAAGAATAATGGATGGCTATTGTTGCTGTTTATCTTGTCATTAGGGATAACAGGGTCTATTACTCCGGTTATAAATAAAGTGATTTACCTCGTGTTGTTGGTTGGGTTTCTCGTGTTTTGCTTCAAAGATATGAAACTTAGGATACAACAGGATACGTACATAAAGCGATATTTCCAAATATTGACGTTTTTTACGTTGTACGGTCTGCTGCTGACTGGCGTATGGAGTTGTTTGCCAAATACCTACAATTTCACGCCCAGCTATGCCGATATTGAGGAGCTGTTGTTTAACTATGTATTGATACCATTGTTTGCCCTTGTGATAGGGTTATACATCAATCAAAAAACCTTTGAACGTGTGATGATAGTGTTTAGCGTTTGTACGGTTTTGAATGGACTGTTTCTTTTGTATGCATACTTCGATTGGCGCGAGTTAATACACAACCCTGTAGCGTTTTTTGAATATGTATTAAGTTGCCGTTTTACAGCGGGGCAATCTCGGTACCCTTGGGTGGAGGTGTTTTTAAAAAATTACTCGTTTTTCCCGACAATAGGAGCGATCATTGCAATGCCATTTATTGGAAAGTACCGCGGATGGAAGAAAACAATACCCATCAGTTTGCTGATTTTGAATATAGGACTGCTGTTATTAACGATTAATAGGGGAGTGATTATCGGCTTGTGTGTGGCGTTAATAGTAACGCTGTTTTGGCTGTTACGTACTTTCTCATGGCGAAAAAAAATACTATGGAGTTTGGGTGCGATAATTGTGTTATCTATCACGATTTGGGCTATGCCTCAGAGTATTAAGAACCGGTTTATCGAACTTGTTATCCAAA
>BNXT01000006.1 GCA_025999775.1 Bacteroidia bacterium
ATTTTTGAGTACTATGAAAATTCTTGGTTTTTTTATAGCGCAAAACAAGAGTTAACCAAATTTTGATTACCTTTGCACTTTTATTTTGATAACCTTATGAACTCAGAATTGAATCACCATTCCAAACCCAACTGCTGGGCATTGCTCCCTTTCGGGTTGTTTTTACTGTTTTACGTCCTTGCCTTTGTTTTCACGGGGACTATGAGTACGATGCCGGTAGTTATTGCTTTTTTACTTTCAACCATGGTAGCATTGCTTTTTACGCAGGGGTCTTTTAGTCGTCGTGTTACGCTTTTTTGTCGCGGCGCTGCCAACGAAACCATATTACTCATGGTACTTATCTTTGTGCTGGCAGGTGCGTTTGCGGGTACTGCCAATGCCATGGGCGCCGTAGATGCCACGGTTACCATGGCGCTCAAGTTTTTGCCTCACACCATGATTCCCGCCAGCCTCTTCATTGCTGCTTGCTTTGTATCCATGTCCATGGGAACTTCCTGCGGTACGATAGCCGCTTTAACGCCTGTCGCAGTAGGCATCGCACCTCAAATAGGAATGGACTTGCCCGCCATGCTCGGCATTGTGGTCGGCGGCGCTATGTTTGGCGATAATTTATCGTTCATTTCCGACACGACGATTGTCGTTACACGAACTCAAGGCGTGGAAATGCGTGATAAGTTTAAAGTAAACCTACGCCTTGTACTGCCAATGGCGATCCTTTGCACATTCATTTATGTCTATCAAGGCTACCGGTTAGAGGGCGAACTATTTACAGCCTCCGTATCGTGGATAAAAATCGTTCCCTATCTTACTGTTTTAATAGCTGCGCTTGCAGGAATGAACGTCATTTTAGTACTCATGCTCGGTACTGCATTAGCGGGTATCATCGGACTTGCAACCGGTGATTTAGGACTGCTCGAATGGGCAAAGACTGCCAACGCCGGTATTGTTGGCGATATGGGCGAACTCATTATTGTGTCCTTTATGGCGGGCGGACTATTTGAGCTGGTACGCGTGAATGGCGGTATTGTATGGTTGGTAGAAAAACTCGCCAGTAAAGTGAAGTCTCAAAGAAAAGCAGAAAGTAGGATTGCCCTTCTTACGATACTCACCAATTTATGCACAGCCAACAACACCATTGCATTGCTCATCGTAGGTAACATTGCCCGCAACGTGGGTAAAACCGTGAATCTCAGCGGCAAACGTACAGCAAGTCTGCTTGACACCCTGTCGTGCTTTACACAGAGCTTGCTACCCTACGGAGCACAGCTGCTGATTGCTACCAGTCTCGCACACAACGTTAGCCCAACAGAGGTGATACCCTATCTTTTTTACCCTATGTTGTTAGGCGTGGCAGTGATTCTGTCCATCATTTTTCGTTATCCAAAGGATAATCATTCATCGCAAGCCTTGCCATCAGATAGCTCACCGTTGATTCCGCACCCTGATTCAAATTGATATTATTTTCTTCCAAGCCGTCATAACAGCCGCCTGTAACCGGATTGTAAATAATTTGATGAAGATGATTATTACCCAAAAACCAACTAAAAGCAAGATGCTGTTTTGTGAGATAGTTCGGATTTTTAAACACCTTGTAAAACGTATTCAGCGCTATCACAGTACCGGCGACATCCACAGGTTGTTCGCCAAAATTGTGCCCTATCTTTTCTTTTTGCAGCCACCCTTGATTAGATACGACCTTGATTTGGTCGTCCGTGAACGTTTTTTCTAATAAAAAATCGAATGACGTCTCTGCGATAGCTTTATACTTCGCATTTTTGACTGCCATGGAAGCGTATAACAAACTTTCCGGTAATATGCTGTTGTCATACGTCAGGCTGTTTTCAAACCACAACCAGTTATTTGCTTTATTCAACTTGTAAAAATCAACTAATTTGTCCGCCAACAAATATATCTGTGAGGTTATTTTTTGAGACGGATAAGCGCTGTAGTAATCACACATACCTTTCAATGTGAACGCTATGCTTCGCGGCGAGTACATTCTATCAATGGTAGTAATAGCCTGACAAAACATCTCTATAGCGTCTGATGTCCAGATGTCGGGAAACTTTCCCGCAAGAGAGATGAAATAACCTAATGCCATAATAACCCGTCCATTACTATCTTCCAAGCCCGTTTCGTAATTCTGTGAGGTAAATTGAAGATCCTTATCAACATAATTAAGAAAAGAGCCGTCTGGTTGCTGGCAATAGCGGATAAAGGTCATGTATTTCTTGATATAGTCCTCGTAGGATGCGTCTTTTAAATCCATATACACACCACACAGAGCCATAAGCGCTCGTGCATTATCATCTAATGTGTATCCGGTACGAATATCGGGGCGGTTGCCTTTTGCAAACTGAATCATAGCAAAGCCACGACTCATCCGTTTGATATGCGTCGTGTTTAACTGCGGTAACGAATAAACAAGAGGTTCTTGAGGCTGTTGAATGGTTGTTTCTGTTGTTTCGTTAAACAGCCGTGCGTAGGCAATCGCTGCATTGCCCCATGCCGTTGATGCCGTTTTTTGCAGTCCTGATATTTTCATTTTAGACCTCAATTTTTCGTTACCCAATAAGCGATTGACAGAATTAGAGAGTTGTTCCGAATCTTTGAAGTCAAAAATAATGCCGGAATCCTGTTTCAGTAGTTCCCGAGCGTGAGGTATCGGTGTTGCCACAATCGGACAGCCACAACTCATCGCATACACAAACGTACCACTAACGGCTTGATTGGGGTCGGACGACGTAAATAAATAAATATCGGTTAATTGAAGGTATTCTAACAATACCGGAAGGTCTAAATAGAGATTCACAAACCGCACATAGTCTGTTATTCCAAGCATTTCGATTTTTGCTTTAAGCATTTCACGGTATCTTTCACCTTCTATTTTCTGCACTGAGGGATGCGTTTTCCCTATTATTAGAAACAGTACCGTAGGGTTTTCTTTGATGATTGTCGGTAATGCGTCCAAGGTTGTTTCTATACTTTTGCCGGAACTTAGCAGTCCAAACGTCGTGAGAACACAGCGACCTGTAACTTTATACTTCTCTTTCAGCTTTTTTTTATCTAAATGAGCGACTAAATGTGTTCCATGCGGAATAATGTGTATTTTTCCCTGCTCGACCTCGTAATCGTCCATCAAAATCTGTGCGGAAGTATGCGTCATCACAACGATTGCAGCACTGGCAGCAATGATTTTTTTCAGATACTGCTTGTTAGCCTCTTTGGGCTGTGAAAGCACGGTATGAAACACAATAATCACAGGTTTGGTAAGCGTTTCCATCAGCTGCAAAAATACGTTTTCTTGTCCGGCGAAGAAACCAAATTCATGCTGTATCAAAACGAACGAAATAGTAGTGTCATTATTCACTTCATTGGCAATACGCACATAATCCGATACGTCAGAGGTATTTAATGTATATTTTACTTCGGGTGAATAACTGTGTTTTTCTTCCGGTGTCTCTAAGGCACAAATTTTTATGGAATATGAGTTGCCGAATTTATGCTGAATAGTACGTATTAAATCATTTGCGAACGTGGCAATACCACATTCACGTGGTGGATAGGTTGTTATACAAAGGATTCCTTTCATGAGGTTATAGTTAATTTACAAAATATAAAAGCCACTTAACATAGTATTTTTAAACTCTATAAGTAAGTAGTTCTTGTATCAAGTCCTTTAAGGGGACGGAAGCGCAGGCGACGTATTTGTCTGCCGCGCCGTAATAGATGTAAAGGATGCCATCGAATACCGTAGTACCTGTTGGAAAGCATACCCTATTGACTACTCCATTTAGCTCATAGTCGGTTTCAGGACTGAACAACGGATAAGGCAATCGCGCTATCTCGACCGCCGGATTGTCAAGAGCTAACAACGCTGCACTTGCGGTATAGACGTAGCCTTCCGGCGTATCCCGTACGCTATGATAAATCATCAACCAGCCTTCGGGCAACTCAATAGGCGGACACCCAGCGCCAATATAACTTGACTCATGGTCATAACGTGCCGAAAAAACAATATGTTCCGCAAAATTCAAGAAATAGTTAATCCAAAAATCATACGTCAGATCCTCTAATTTTTCTATACAAACCATTTGAATATCCGGTTTGATACGATGAAAAAAATACAGTTTACCGTTGATTCTACGAGGGAAAAATATCAAATTCTTATCTGTAATGTACATTTTCTGACCCGAATTTGTTAGCGCTTCACGTTTATTGTAACTTCTGAAATATTTTTCGTCAATCAGTCCGTTTGTAAGCGCTAATTCTTCAAATTGTGAATAGGTAAACTGCGATGTAATAATGCCCTGTTTACGGAAATGCACTAAATCCTCGGACAACGCCAAGGCGCCTACTGCGCTTATGCCGTCATAAACTGTATAAGTCATGTAATAGGTACCATCTATCTTTACAATACGTGGATCCTCAACACCTTGACTTTCGTAATCAAATTCAGGATACATCAGCGGACTTTGGTTTCGTTGTACGACCCGCAAAGGACCGTCTAAACGGCAATAACCAATGGTTGAATGGTTACCCTCCCTTACTGCACGGTAAAAGACATGCACGGTTGTTCCTTCTGCAATAACAGCCGGATTCATGACACCCTCGTTTTCAAACGCAAAGTTCGTTTTTTCTAATAAAATACCTTCTCTTTTTACTGTGATCATGCCGACTTGAGTTTTATATTCAATATCGTGTCTTGCTTGGTAATTTTAGTCTGCTGATAGTTCGACATTTTTTTCGGGCTACCTGATGGCATTTTGTCCCGTTTCTTTTCTTTTTTTTGATCGTTACTTTTCATTGTATAGTACTTTTAATGTATTTATACAAAGATAGTGTATAATTCTGTAATCTAACAGGACTTTCCGAGATTTTTTCGGTACTTTTTGAAATGGTCGGTCAATTGTCTGAATCAGGATTGGAATAATGAAATGTTTCAAAACAAAATCTTCTAAAATCCACACTCCTCACTAATAAAAAATGTCCCGTTAGGGACAAAATGTTGGTAGAAAACACACCATCCTTGCCTCTAAATTCCGTAGGAATGGCATGTAAATCAGCTATTCTAACGGTTTTTACAGGTCATCCATAATGGGATTTTCTTTTGATGACAACGATTTTTCTACCAACATCACCTCCCTAACGGGAGATTTCATTTGTTCATTATTTAGTTATGGCATAGTAGATTTTGCTAAGAAGAAAAAAGCTATTGCAACAAAAGAAAATGAACAATTACACCATAAAATAAAAAGAGGAGGCAAAACCTCCTCTTTCTTGAAAACTAATTTGTAAAATTGCTGTTGTCAGCCGTGCTATTTGAGAAATGTATAGGACACGCCCCAACGCAGTTGGAGCGCCGGTTCGGTCGTGAAAAACATTTCTCTATTGATTTTTCGATTGCCAACCAGCAGCTTTGCGCTTGGTTCCACGAACACTCCCACTCCACATGCCCAATTACGAGAAATCCCGAAATTCAAACTGTTTTCCATAGCTACGTACGTATTTTCTCTTGGAGAACAACCAGGCATTACCGGTGGTGATATAATACGTTCATAATCATGTGCTTCTAAAATGTTCTGTCTTACCTCCATGCCCATTTTAGCACCCACTTGTAAAATCCATTTGGAATTTTTATCCAATGAACAAGGAGACCACGTTGCCTGAAGACCTGCATGTAACAAGCGAGAACTGCCAAGTGGATAACTGTAACTTGAGTCCATGATTCTACTGATTGTTGACAACCCTTTGTTGGGGTTACAATTGTAGAACGTGCCTCCTAAATAAACCCCTGCACTCCAATTACTATTTAAGTTTTTCGCCGCATCCAATTGAAAATTTGTATTACGAGGTACTGCCAACGCAGGGTCGAGGCTATTGCTCAATCTGATTTTCCATTGTGCATTACTCACCGCCTTATCGTCTTGGCTATATCCGATAAAAGCAAGGCTCACAAAAATCACTAAAAGAAATAATTCTTTATTTTTCATCAGTTGTTTTATTTATATTTATAGTGCTGCACCTATTTTAATTTGGCATTGACGCCCCGGTATAGATGCAGATTTTGCCCAGCAATCAATCCCATAAAAACCCAAAACAGAATATCCGGGAATATCCGCAGGTTCATCCCATGAATATTTAGCTACAGACCTATTTGCAGGTGGAATAATTTCAGGGTATAAAATTTGCTGTATAGCGTTGTTTGGCCATAGTATCTCAACACCTAATTTTATAGAGCCTTCTATGGTTCTACTGCAAAAATACCATATTCCTAATGTTTTGTGATAAGGTCTAATGGTGTACTCAATATGATAATCATTAAAAAAGGGAAGATGAGGAATCACAATATCCGAACATTCCACCCCTAAGTAGAGTCTATTAGAACCTTCATCTATTCTGTTTGAATAATCCTTACCAAAAATATCTTTTCTATTTGGATTCTTTTTACTCTTTGCTATCGGCGTTTCTTGGGAAATATCTGTGTTTTCTGCCAAGAACCCTTTTTCAGATAAATCTTTTAACTGCTGTTTAAAAGCCGAAGGAGCAGATGCAACGCCGGAAGCAAAAAATTTCACAGCAATATCTCCAATTTGAACCATACAATCTTCATTAAGTATGCGTTTTATAGATGCAGATTTCTGCAGTTTAGTTTCCAATGTAAAATCTCCATTATCTTCTTTTATGAGTTGAAGATATTGGTCATTTTGGGATACAAACTCAATCACTTCTGCTTGAGTACTGAATTTTTCAGGATTAGCTTCCTGATAAACAGCCTTTGAGCGACTTTCAAAAGAGATAAAATTCCTACTTTTCTCCCATTGTGTGAATTCATCATCACTCATTTTTGAAACGAGCGATAAAGTGTTTTGGTACTCTTCTGCATCTTTGAATGCAAGAATCTGAGTTTCAGATTCGGATTTTGGACTGATGTTTTCTTTGTTACATGCAACAAAGGCAAGGCTCGCAAGAGCCATCACGTAAATGATTTTTTTCATAATTTTATTTTTTTTATTAATAATTTTTTGTTTTTAAAAATGAGGGTGCAAAGGTATAAATAAGTTTTCAAAAAAACAAATAGCATACAAAATGGGTGGCGGTTTTCCGCCATTTATAACTCGTTGTAATTCAGCATTTTATGAAAAACCCAAAAAACGCTGTTTTGTAAGTGGTTGATTTTCAACCACAAAATATTTTAAAAATTTTTTAATTTGGCGGAAAACCGCCACATTAAATCAACCGGTAAAACATGTTAAGGCACATAAAATAGGATAAATGAAATAATACAGCGTATAAAGGGAAAGAGGGTTAAAAAATAGTGTGGAAAGTGGATTTGAGGGACACTAATCTATTCCGGAACATAAATAATCTCTCCGTTGTCAAGTTCGTAAGCAATACCCACTTTTCGTCCTTTCTTTTGGGAGGAAGATTGGTCGTTAGACGGCGTGTATTTATTGATTTTACCGCCTTCTTTCGTAATGATTTCCATATTATCTTTGCCTGGATTTTTCACTATCGTGTAATCTTCTTGGGTAAAAACCTCTGTCATGTTCATGTGCATAACCATTGCCACCATCAATGCCACGGCAAACACCATTGCCACATCAAAAAGATTGACAATCACGCTTAGCGGGTCGGTATCTTCTCCCGACATCAAGTTATTTCTCCTTCGCGTTCTGATTTTCATCCGTGTTTGAAATTTGAGTGGTTAATATTCTAGTTACATAATCCAAATGATTGACATCTTTAGCATACCAGCGCTGTTTGAATTGCATCGTTACCAATCCGACGGCGCTGATAACCAATCCGACAACGGTTGTGGCAAAAACGACTTGCATATTGTAAGCCATTCCTGCAATGTCGCCTGTCGAAAGCCCAACCAGAGCGGGACTCATTGCTATCAATGTCCCGATTAAACCCAAAATGGGTCCCATCTTAGCCAATAGTTTGGACACGGCAAGGTCTTTTTCGGCTTCATTCTCGTAATTGGAGATAAGAAAATCGGAATAGGCTTCGCTTGCCGGAGTGGTAAGCATGTCCCGCAAGTATTTCGTAAACAACGAATTATCCCTTTCGGGCAAAGATGCTTTCAATCTGCCAACGGTTGAAGCGGTGAGGTCTTTTATCTTCGTGTTCAACAGACTATCGTTGCGGCGTTTTACTATGTATTGGTTGTAAAAACTGCCAATGAGCAACAGCGAACGCACAAAAAGAAGCAATAGAATGATAATGTCGGGTATCAGCAAGCTGTTAGCCAACCAAAAAAGCGTTTTAGAAATTATTTCCATAGTTATTGATTAATTAAAAATTGATTTTCTTGATTTAATACGCCATTTTAGCCTATTCCATACGTAACCGCTCAAAAATAGGACGGCGAAAAGACCGAAGGAATAAACGAGCGCTTTGATATTGATTGTTTCGCCAACAGCTGAATAAGTTACTGTGCCATCCACCGTTGTAATCAAGCCGATGATACATATCAACAAACTGACCAAAAAATGAATTTCCAAACGAAACTCAATTTCCGGATACAAACGTTTGACTAATAGCGTTAATAGTGAAAACCCTGCAAACACTATCATTCCCAAAAAGTAGGATATGACCGTAAAACTTGTTCCCGGCATACTAAAGATTAGTTGCGTCAGTATATAAAACAACACCGGAAAAACGAGTAAACCCGGATAAACATCTAATAACCGAGTCCATCCTTTTCCTTTTTTTCTGCCGCTAAGCGAAGCAAAACAGAATGTGAAGCAAATAACGGACTCTAAAGTTATCAATACCGCTGTGTCTTGCATCACCGACATGTTATTCAGGAAATCGCTCAGCTGCGTTTTGGATTGCAAGGTAGCCAACGGACAAATGCCGATAATGAATGTCGCACAGATACCTCCGAATACTACGCTCTGCCACCACTTACGGAAACTGAGTTTCAATATACTGTTTATCAGAATAAAAAGCATAAGTATGTGGAGGATGTATTCCATGCTAATTTTTTCTTTTTTTCCGCAAAACCATTAGTAACCCAATAAACACCGCCAATATCACGGCTACTGGAATGATACCATTTAGGGAATTTGTTTTGCTTGTGTCGGTTGAATGAATAGTGTCTTTTTTAAGTACTGTTCCATTCTTTTGAATATCCGAAGCGGCGACGGTAGTTTTCATTTTTTGCAGTTGCTGTCTGTATTCGTCTGCCGATTTGGGGTCTGTTTTTTGTGCGATAAAATCCTGCAATTTCGCATTGGAACCTGCGAAACCTGCACCGCTTGCGCCGAACTCTTTCACCAAATCCGTATGCAGTTGGGCAATATCGGATAATTGTTGCTCCGACGCTTTCCACATCCCTTTGCGGGCAGTTTCCATCATGACGGCGGTTATTTCCTGCATAGCAGCGGGATTCACCTGCTTGAAGAAAGTGTGTACGCCCAAATTGTACATATCTTTCACATAAACATCATACAGTTGTGTCCACATCTCGTTATCAATCACATCGGGTTTCATCACATTCCATCCGTAAGTGTTTGTTATTACTTCCGTTATTTGAGCGGCGCTTGAGGCTTTGCCTTTCATTACTTCCTTGATATAGGCAGGATTAAAAACGGTTGTACGTGATTCTACGCCGATGGCTTCTTTCAATTCCTGTATTTTCATGTTGTTGCGGTTGCGGTAGTCGGCAAAATAAGCGTCGGGGTCTTTGCCTGTTACATTGCGGACGGAGAGGTTCAGTCCGCCCATAAATTCAAAGACGTGGTCGAGACTCAATGCGCCCCAGGTATTACTCTGGCGGGGTTGTACGACTATATCCGTGTGGTGAAGCACAGAGCGAAGAAGTCCTTCCTGATATTTCCCCCAGTCCTTTTCGTCTCCGTAAGCAGCTCCCATATTGTGGATATACACTTCGGCGATTTCTTTCTCGTTTTCCCATTTGTCGCCGCTGGTTACCATGCCCTGAATACCTGTGCCGTACATTCCGTTGATGCCTCCGAATACTCGTTGGGTGGACATCTCTCTCGCACTTTTAGGTGGAATGCCTTGTTCTACTAATTGCCGTTCGATTTCGGTCGTACCTGCGGATACATAATTGCCGTACCGGTCGTTTTCGGACGCCGCCGCCATCTCTACGGCTCTTGTTATCAGAGATAAACGCGAAGCGGCAAGGTCGCGGAATTGACCCGACGTCTGAACTACCACATCAATGCGCGGTCGCCCCAACACTTCGGACGGAATCAATCGGATGTCGGACACTCGCCCGAAAGCATCGCGCACAGGTTCGATGCCCAACATATATAACACCTGAGCAATGGTTGTCCCTTCGCTTTCGATAAATTCGCTGCTCCAAAACGTGTAACTTACCTTTTGCGGATATTCGTTGTGCTGTTGCTGATATTGTTCAAGCATGGCATTGACCAATGAAACGCCTTTGTCCCATGCGACTTCGGAAGGGGTAGCTTCGGCGTTTATCGAATACAAATTTCGCCCTGTGGGTACGGCATTGGGATTAGTAACGGCGTCGCCACCCGAAGAGGGGGCTATGTATCCACCTGAAAAAGCGTTCAGCAACGCCTGAAATTCCTTTTCCGGACTTTGTTCCAACATTTTCCTGTAATGTACAATATTGTTGATTGTACGCTCGACTTCCACGACGGCGCGCGCCCAATCCTTTTGTTCTTTGCTGTATTCAACAGGCGATGTTTCGGGTTTTTCCTGCGGCTTTTCCGTTTCTGAAGGCATATTCGGGCGTTTGCCGATTTTGGGTATCCATGACGGATGACCGCCACTCGATGGTTTTTTATTATCCGAAGATTTGGACGGAGAAGATGCCGATAACATGGCGGACATGCTCCGTTGTTTGGGCGCTAAAATCATTTTCGCTTTATTCAAATCTGTCTGCTGAATATGAGCCGTTGCACAAATCAGGGCGTCGTTTACCGTTGTGCCGTTCAATACTTTATTCACCAATGTTTTGGCAGGTTCAAGATATTGTTTCGTGAAAAACACTTTGTTTTTCGATTGCTGTTCGGTTGTTTTGCCGCGTTGTTTGTCCAGTGCAGCCAGACTGTACGCAATCGGGTCGGCGCTCATTGCCAACACGGTGGAGCGGATTTTTTCGCCGGAATAAGGAATACCTGAAATGTACAGGCTTCCTGTCATCTTTTCATTGGCAATTTCTTCTGAAAAATTTTCGATACGTTCAATATCGGCGGTAGTGTATGGCGTAGTTAAAACGCTGTCGAGGCGCAAGTCGCGGTGCAATCCCATTTGTACG
Source organism: Bacteroidia bacterium (assembly GCA_025999775.1). Classification (GTDB taxonomy): domain Bacteria; phylum Bacteroidota; class Bacteroidia; order Bacteroidales; family P3; genus BNXT01. The sequence continues at coordinate 11,270 of BNXT01000006.1, forward strand.
GCAATTTTTTTGACGGCAAGCGAACTCTTTGATTGGGCGGATTCGTCCGTTTTGTAATAGTCGCGGATTTTATCTTGCAATTTTCTGAATTGCATACGTGTTTCACTTTCCATAAACGGCGGAGTGAGGTAAGAAATCGTTGTGGCGTACGAACGGCGTTTTGCCATCATGCTTTCGCCGATATTTCCAATCGTATAATAATAGAAATGCGGAACGGTTCCCACCAAACGGTCAGGCCAGTCGTTGTGGCTCAAAGCCACCTGCTTTTGCGGGGTAAATTCAAGGCTTCCGTGCGTGCCGAAATGCAGCATTGCATCCGCTTTGAAAGCATGTTGCGACCACAGATATGCGCCGATGTACGTATGCGGCGGCGCGGATTTTGAACCATGAACGATTGCAAAGGCATCGCCGCCTAATCCCGCCATGGGCTGCGGAAGCAAGGCGATATTTCCCAGTTCGATACGGGCAACAGCGAGCGCCATGGTATGCCCCATATCTACAACCATATAATGTCCGGGGGCTTCGCCGTAGGTATTTACAACGTCGGCATACAATTCGTCGGAAAGGGATTGGCGAATCCACGATTCGTATTCCGATTTTTCGATTAAAGCGGGTTTTCCGTTTTTCAGGTAATCGTCGAAAGCGCCTTCGGCATACGTATTCAAAACAGCGCCTTGCGTCATCAATAGCTTTTCAAAGTCCTGTTCACTTGCGGGAAGATTATCCACTTTGTATCCTTCCGATTTCAAACGGTTTAACAGATTGTATAGGGCGGGGACGGTTTCCAATCCCTGAGCGGTCAAGGTGGCTTGTCCTGCGCCTTTGAAATAATAAATAGCTAATTTTTTGTCCGCATTATTCTTCCTGCGCAAGGTCATGAAGTTAGTTACGATTTGCGTAAAAGCCCGCAAGCGTTCAGGAATGGCTTTGAACATGTATAAGCCTTCGTCGTCTATCTCCTGTGCATTGAGGACGTAGGGATATATTGCGCCATCCAATTCAGGCATAACGATGCTTTGCGAAAAGAATCCACCGGACATGCCCATAGGGTCAGCCATCCATTCCTCTTTGCTCTGCAACAAGGTGAGAGGCGTAAAAATAGGGATGTTCTGCACTTTCAACCAATCAATGGCTGAATCGGCTTGACCCATCGCCAATCGTCCGTGTGCAAAATAAATCACCGCATCGGGATTGATTTCTTTAAGAAAACTCATTCGTTTCATAAACGAAACAACAGGATAAACATTCATTCCCGAACGTTGCAAGGAAACTATCAAACTGTCCACATCCTCTTTGTTGCCGCTGAAAGGGTCGTTCAATCCGCCGACGATGGCGACTTTCGGGGCGTTTTCTTTATAGAATCCATGACTTTTAAGGTATGCCTCGTAATCCGGAACATTCTCAAAAGATACGTTTTCGTCTAAATGATACAAAGCGTCGGTTGCGCTTTTCACAACAGAATCGGGCGTTTCGACAAAGAATAGTTTTTTGTCTATATTTTTACGAACGTACCTTGCCATGCTTTGATAATTTCTTTTGTTCCCGTCACTAAGGTAATCTCGGATGTTTGATTTGTCAATGCTGTCCAGATTACAAATGTTATTTTCGGGAGTGGTTGAACTGAACACATAAACCGGTGTACCCTTGTCCGCTATCTTTTGAATGAGGCTTCGCTGTTCTGCGGTTACGTGTAAACCCATGCCGAATGTCAGCACCAAATCATACCTGCCAAGCGTATTTAGTTTCTCAACCGCCACTTCTTTATACCGGATAAACTTATCGGTATTGGCTTTGATAATATTCGTGGTCTGGAATGCCTGAAAATTAACCAATGCAATGCGAGTAGTGGAGGCGGTTTTGTTCCATATTACCCATGCGATGCCGAATATTATTACGAAAATTACGACTAACGTAATCAGTTTTTTTCTTTTTACCATGATTCTACATTACAAAAAGACTATGAGACATTTAGAGCGCACTCATAGTCCTTGAATTAATTTAATAGATTATTTTATAATTATTTTCTTCGTTTGAACTGTTTTATCGGAGGTTACCTTTACAATATAAGCGCCTTTTGGTAAATCAGCAATGGGAATTGACATCATGCCTGCTTGCGCAGATTTTTGTTTTACAATGTTTCCGGCAAGGTTATAAACAGCAATATCAGCTTTTTCGGATAGATTGACATTCAGATTTTCGGAATTCAAATCCTGATAGACGGACAGAGCTACAGTTTCTGCGTTCGGAATACCTGTCGCTGTCAACGTAATAAATTCGTAATCAAACACAAGGAAACCGGGCTTACCATCTTCAATAAATTGTTTCAGATATACTTTGACGTATTTTCCGGATGTGGTTTTGAATACGACAATCATCGGATTCTCTACTCCGCCGTCGGACATTGATAAAGAAGAAAAGTCGGTGGAGGCGCCTGTTGCTCCCTCTGCCGCTTTGCGGGTAGCGGATGCAACGGATAGCGTTGTGGCGCGTGTGGGCGGCATTCCCGACGTCATGCTCAGATAAAACGTGCCTGAAACCGTTTGGTCTGCAGGATAAATTGTGTCAGGGGGAACCGTTAATGCAGCATAGATGGCATCCAACGAGGTACCTGCGGCTGTTGCCGACGCTGTATCTGCAATGAAGATAGCGCCGACATTACCGCTTCCGGCGATTCCGCTGTTAGTGCGAATGTCGTAAGCATGAAAAGCAATGTCCCAATCGGTGCGCGCCTTCCATTCGTCGTTGATTTTCTCGGTACCCGTTTTACCGGGGGTAATGTTTTCGAGTTCAAACTCGCTCGTACCTCTCAATACAACGCCGTTTGTTTCGTCAAAAGCAAAATAATGCCATTTGGAGAAATCGGGTAAATCCATCGGAGTACCCATTACATTTAACGAACCGGCATACAGCGCACTGTACCGAAATTCCGTCGCTTTTACTGTTCCTGATAGGAATAATACGCTCAATAGTGATAGTGTGATTTTTTTAATATTCATAAAAAGTAATTTTAATTATTAATATATTATTGAGTAACCAAGTAAATGAGATACAAATCAATCTTCTTTCTTGTTTACTTATTTATTTCGTCATTGCTAAATTGATTGTTCCATCGTTTTGATAGACGTATTGCATGGTTATTGTTCCCGAAGCGCCAACATCGCTTTTGAAGTTTCGCAAATAAATTTTTGCGTATTTGCCGGTGGCTGTTCTGACAATAAATGCAGATTGTACATACGTCCATATACCGTTTTGCATATCGGTCAATACTGTCCATGCTTTCACCGGTTGCGACAATCCTGTGTAGGCATAGCTGATACTTCCTGTCATCATTCCGCTCATGTCATAAATAACGGAATCGGGAACATCGGTCTGATAACCGTCTTCGGGGGCTTCGATAATGGCGTCGAAGTTAAAAGTTTCTTGCTGATACTTCTGTATTCCGCCGGAGCCGACGCCCGAAACGCCGCTATTCGTTTTGATATTCTGGCGATGAAACGCCAAATCCCAGTCGGTACGGTTGTGCCACGCTTCGTAGGCTTCGGCATCGCCTGCATCGCAAGAGCCGATGATTTCGCCCGCGGCAAACGAAAAGAAATGCCAGTCGGTGTAGCTGCTGCAATCGTAACGAAATACGCCGTCTTGCGGCTCAATTACCGTAAACAAGTAATCTTTGTCCCAAAGATGGTCAATATCGCAGGCTACAAAACTTGTAAGAAAAAGAATGAAGATTGTTATTTTTGCTGTTGTTTTCATATTTTAAAATGTTATACCCAGACTCACGAAATAAGTTCTGCCCGGGTTATTAGAAAGATAATCTTTGTTTACGTAGTTGAACAAATTTTTTATTCCGAACTGAAAATCGCCCGACAAGTTCTTAAAAATCGGGAATTGTTGGCTATACACAAAACTGCTAATAAAATAGCTGCCGGTTGATTCATCCGTAATTTTCCCTGCTTCCGAAGTGGAATAGAACAGGTGCGGAGACATTGCCCTTCCCAGCAACGTCAAACTGTATGCTGCATTAACGGAAGGCAAAAAAGGCAGATGTCGTTGTTTATAACTCAGATTTAATGTGCCTGTATGTTTACTGTTTCCTGATAACTGCTGTCGGGTTTCTTTATCAACAGCATTGGCGAAAGAATATCCGGTTCTGAGTTGAAAATCTTTCAGGAAAGTCCATTGCACAGAAACATCAACACCGGAGATTTGTGCATCTTCGATATTTTCATACCGCATCTCTGTACGTCCCAGCAGTTCGTTATAGACTTGGCGGGTATTGATTTTGTTCTGTATTGCATTGTCATGAATGGTGATTGAAGCGTTTATATCGTTGACAAAGTATTCGGCGGAAATGGCTTTGTACCACGAGTCTTCGGGAGCTAAATCTACATTTCCTATCACATAAAAAGGAATGTCATCTCCGATTTTATGCGGGAAATTCATGTACAATTCCTTCAAGGTTGGCGCTTTGTAGCCGTTGCTTATATTTCCTCTAAACCGGAAATTATCCAAGCGGTACATCAACGATATTTTAGGCGAAAGGTATGCCCCAAATTGCGAATGATTAGTATAACGAACGCCGACGAGCGCTTCCAAGCCTGTTTCGGTCTTAATTTCTCCCTGTGTAAACAAATTCCAGTTTGAGGCGTTTTGTTCGGCGGGGTCGAAACCAAATTGATTGTAACTGAATGTTTTTTCTAAATTCACTTCTGCTCCGCTCACGAGCTGTATGTTTTTTGTAACATCCCAAGCATCGACCAAGCGGAAGGTCGAATATTGCGAACCGTTTACGTAAGCCGACGAATCATCGCGCATTTTATAAATCAAATGTCCTTCATATTTGTCATTGTTTCCGCTGAAAGTCAACACATTGTTATTGGACAAAGCGTAGCGCAATTTTCCACCCACTGTATAATCTTCATCCACGCGGGATTGAAATTTATGCAGAAACCATGTTTGATTGTTGTAATACGTTCCTTTCAACTCAGCGTTTAAATTAGCGTTGAACTGGTGTTTAAAAATCTGCGAAATCGTGTAATCTGAATATGGGTCTAATGTGTAGAGTGATTTGTAACCGTCGGAGTTCTTCGTCGTGAACACCGTTTTGGAAGAAAAATCCTTTACCTTGAATCCGAGCGAGGCGTCGAATACATAGCTGTTGTGATCGGAATACCGAGCGCGCGCCAACCCTTGCAGCGGTTTATCGACGTCTTTGGTAATAATATTGATAACCGCGCCGATAGCATTGGAGCCATAAAGAACGGAAGATGCTCCGTTAATGATTTCAATCCGTTTGATGTCGGACGTATTGAGGCGAGAAAAATTGACGTTCTCCGTCCGCTCGTTGACCAATCGTTCTCCGTCCACGAGGATTAAAATATACTTGTTATCCAATCCGGCAACCTGAATATTATCGCCCATCGCATTGGGCGTAAAGTTCACGCCGGGAACGAAATTTTCCAAGGCTTCGAGCGCCGTCGTAGCGCCTGACAATTGGATATCATTGCCGGAAATCACTTTTGTCAGTACAGGCGTATTTTTCAATGTTCGTGAAGTGAGCGTTCCAGTCGTTACTACTATTTCGTTTAAGTCCAACTGCCGGAGTGCAGTAGTGTCCACATCTTGTCCGAAGGCGGCAACGCTGTATTGGAATATGGAAAAAATAAGTATTATACTTCGTTTGAATATTTGCATTTGCATTTGTCTTTTCATTTAACGGTACAAAGGTACGATTGTTGACAAGTGCATACAATCACTATTTTGAGGTAATTTTTTATTGGCAACTACCTCAAAATAGCTATCATTCTTTTGTCTGTGACGATCCGCAACGCAAAACGCTATCAAGATAAACTAAATAAAAAGAGGGCTGAAAGTGCTAAAAATCAAATCCAAATGAAACTGACCATACTGGCTTGTTCATATAACCGTTTTCTATGCCATAACCTCTATCCACACGAATGAAATAGCCAAACAACTCTGTACGAAGACCATAACCAAGCCCTAACACAAAAGGACTGAGTTCTTTGTTAATCGTAATTTGTAAATCTCCGTAATCGTAGTTTTTGTTGTAAATGGCGTTGTCTTTATTCCATGGATTTATACCAACCCAAGCAGAACCGGCATCGACAAAGCCCACTAACTGTAGGTTTTGCAACCATGCTTTATTTATTGGTTGGGAAAGCAGGCAAGCCAAGATCGGGAAACGTAGTTCGGAATTGAATACCACAAAATTATTTCCATTACGAATATTTTGTGTGAACCCTCGCATATTAGTGGCTAACGTTTGATACGCGTAGTTCTGTGTTTTATCAACAGCGATGTCGCGATTGAAACGGGGCGTTAACCAATCGTCAACGCCACCCATGTAGTAGATCAGTTTGGACTGCCCAAAAGACGAACTACCTGCCACACGGTTTGCCCAAATAAAAGTGCGCCATAAACGTAAATAATGCCGGTAATCTGCGCCAACAACGAACATGGAGGTGTTCTTCTCCGTCAAACTTTGGTAGTATTCCCCGAAAACTTTCGAGCGTGCGCCAACCTTGATGTTCTTCGCAATAGTGCGGGTGTGATCATAGATGAGTTCCATTTTCAGACCTCCCCAATAATTGGTTACATCGTTGGCACTCAGACTATTGTCGTCAACTGCCTTAACCATCAATCTGTCCATTCTTCCGAAAATAGTACCCTTCAACAGCAATACCTCATTGAATGGAAATTTGCGGATGTGGTAAATATTATGTGTCAATTGTTTGAATGTATAACCGCTCATCGGATCAGTTTCTGTAATGCTTTGCCGGTGGAAGACAGATTGTTTACCTATGCGATTTTCAAGGTTTTCGTAACTTAACATATATTCTGTCTGTGAGAAATCGAAGGAGAAGCGATACCCGCCAATAAGACGGTGGTTTTCCATGAGATCGGACGCTCCTATTTTGAGAAATCCTGCAGTACCGGAGTTGAGATAAATAGGACTTGTGCCGCCACTGAAAGCTTGATAGGACGTACTCAGAAAATTGAAATTCACCTGTGTTGTCAGGTCATTGATGACGTATTCAACATGGTAAAGGTGTTGTTTGGGATTGATTGTTTTTTGAATACTATCATTGTTATTAGTCAATCCAAACACTTGCATCAGGCGTTCACGTACAGATTTCCGTAAAGCCAACGTGTCCGTAGTTGATACCGTATCATCAACAGTGGCATTAAAGGGTAGAGATTGACTTGCATTTAAGACGTTTTCGATACTTTCTTGTATTTTTTGTTCGATAACATCGTTCCACGTGGATTGACGGATGCGATAAATGGGCGCACGATTATTACTGTCTTCGGATATGGTGTCGTTTAATGTCTGTTGCAAACGTTCTTCCGCTGCGTGTTGAATTTCTTGTAACTGCATTGCATAGCGTGTCAGCGAAGGTGTTAGGGCTTCAATCTCCTCCATCGGCATAACTTCGGACATGATAAGGTGTTGCTTTTTGTTATATTCAAAAATATCGGAAAGGTAGGTCGATAAACTATTCTTATTTTGTTCAAGAATACTACGACTGAAATTGGTTACGGTTTTGTGATTGGTGATATAACGATAGTGAATTGCCGTGTCCACGCTGGCAATTGTACTGTCAATCATACCAATAGCACGGTTCGTGATACCGCTTTGGTCGGTAAGGAATGTAAATTGTCCGTCGGAGTAAGGCAGAGGATTGGAGAAATGAGTTAGGCTATCCTCCGTGATTTGCAGCAGATGGTCGGTACTCTGTGATGGTTGATACAGAAAAATAGCATGGTTAGGGTTGAGTGACGGCGCTTGCGAAAAGCGTTGAGGTTTGTTGAAAATACTATCAACAGGACGATTGGACGAAAAGATGAGGGTGTTATTGTCGAGTAGGAACTGAGGCTTAGCATCATCGTAAATATCCTTGGTAACTTGTGTAGCCACGCGTGTTACCATGTTAAAGGTGTAAATATCGCTTTGACCTTGTTGTACAGCGCTCATCGCAAGCATTCGACCATTCGGCGAGTAGGTAATCGACATAACTTTATCGAATTGTTCGATGTTATGCCATATCTTTTTACCGTCTTTTATGTTGTAAGTACACAAGCCTGTTTGTCCGTGGTTTTCGGCGGCGATAGCGAGTATTTCGCCGGCAGGATGCCATGCTAATGCAGGATAGGTGTAGTCGGGATGGTCGTTGAGTGCATAGCCAATCTTCATGATCACCTTGTGCTTGCCGGTCTTGAGATTACGGACATGCACGCGTGCACGCCCTTTCTCGTTGGAGATATAGGCGACCATCGTATTGTCGGGACTTAGTACGAAATTGGAATGTTTACGATCCCGTTGTTTCACCTTTTTCAAGGCTTTGTCGATAGTGGGATTATCAACGGCTTCCATACGTGTTTCATCCTTGTAGAACGCTTGCCAACTCTTGATGAGGTCTTTATACTTTATGTTTAATGTATATTGAATTACGCGGTCTATTTTCCGTTGTGAGGTTACCACTCTTAAAATACGCAATACAGCATCGTCCCCATAGCGAGTGGCTATATAGCGGAATAGACTATGTCCGGCTTCTTTGGCGTCTTCATCTTCAAGCGCGGCGATGTATTGGTATTTTTTTGTTTGCATCGCTTCCCGCATGGAATTATCGCGTTGTTTATCCCATGGTGTGGATAAGTACGAAACTAAGCCGTATCGAAACCATGCAGGCAGTTCTATGACGGTATTGCTTTTCACTTGTGCTGAGATACTGCTACCGTAAAATAATTGATTGACCAATACTTCAACTATACCTTCTCGTATTTGACGTTCCAAGTCCACATAATCACCTTTGAAAAATAGGAAAACTTTATTGCCTTGCAATTTTGTGATGCCGCCGCTGTTGTAGTTTTCTTCGTCAAGATAGCCGATGTTACTTTGTTTATAGTCGGTGAGGCGATTAAAGATGATAAATTGCAAGTGGTCAGCTAAGGGAGACCCAAGCTGGGATTCGATTTCTTGTAGATGTGTTTGTACGTATGAAGCGGTGTAAAGCGCTAAGTTCTTGCCGTTACGATTGAAATAGGTGTCAAAATTATCAAAATGGAAGTAGAACCACATGAAATTTTCATACTGCACGCGTTTACGTCCAAAAGCCATATTGGAACCCGTATAAAATTGAGCATACAGACCCCTACGAACAGATCGCTGCCGATTTCATTTGTTATGACTTGATTTACGAACCCTCAGAGACGATTTTTCTGCAACGGTCTAAATCTCACGGCGCTACGATTATGAATGGGTTACAAATGCTGCATA